>DRHY01000271.1 GCA_011052985.1 Methylophaga thalassica | reverse complement strand
TGATGAACACTTCAGTTTCAATCAATAAAAATCATCAATAGACTGGTACGTGACCGTCATCGCGTCACCTGTTTTCAATGTTACAAAGGGACTCAATGTTTAACCTTCTACTTCAACGTCCACAAAATATTAAAAATGATGTGCTATCAGGTCTTACTGTCGCCTTAGCCCTTGTTCCTGAAGCTGTGGCTTTTGCATTTGTTGCTGGCGTTCAACCTCTCGTTGGGCTCTATGCCGCATTCATGGTCGGTTTGATTACGGCCGCAATCGGTGGCCGTCCTGGAATGATTTCTGGTGCAACAGGGGCACTTGCTGTTGTGATGGTGGCATTAGTCGCTGAGCACGGTGTCGAGTACTTATTTGCTACTGTTGTGATGATGGGTATTCTACAAATGCTAGCCGGTGTATTTCGTTTAGGTAAGTTTATACGTATTGTGCCGCTCCCTGTAATGCTGGGATTTGTTAATGGCTTAGCCCTCGTTATCTTCTTAGCCCAATTAGAATCATTCAAAATAGTCGGTGAAAATGGTGACAAAGAATGGCTTTCAGGATCGAGTCTCTGGTGGATGCTAGGTTTAGTCGGCTTAACGATGGCAATCAGTTACTTCCTTCCTAAATTGACTAAGGCCGTACCCTCTTCGCTTGCAGCCATTGTTGTTGTCACGCTTATCGTTATTGGTTTGAATCTTGATAGTCGTTCAGTGGGTGATGTGGCGTCAATTGCCGGTGGCTTACCTGAATTCAGCATTCCAATGGTGCCATTTAATCTCGAGACATTGATGATCATTGCCCCTTATGCCTTTATTCTGGCATTTATTGGTTTAATCGAGTCATTACTAACCCTAACCCTAATCGATGAAATGACTGAGACAACAGGCCGCCCTAATAAGGAATGTATCGGTCAAGGCCTCGCCAATACAGTCACTGGTTTTTTTGGTGGTATGGGTGGCTGTGCGATGATTGGTCAAAGTATGATCAATATTAACTCTGGTGGCCGTGGCCGTTTATCAGGTATTTCAGCAGCACTATTTTTACTGTGTTTTATTTTATTCGCTTCATCGTTAATTGAAATTATTCCTATCGCTGCCTTAACTGGCGTTATGTTTATGGTAGTTTTGGGAACATTTGAATGGGCCAGCTTTAGACTGCTAGGACGAATCCCTCTGCCTGATGCCATTATTGGTATATCAGTCGCCATTATTACCGTGTTTACTGACTTAGCGATTGCAGTCATCGTTGGTATTGTGCTGTCTGCCTTGGTATTTGCTTGGCAACATGCCAAACATATCCACATCAAGTCATACACGAATGAAGCGGGGTCAATCGTACATGAATTAAATGGTCCATTATTTTTCAGCTCGGTTCGTAATTTTAGTGAGCTGTTTGATCCCCGTAATGATAATGCGGATGACATTATCCTCGACTTCAAAAATTCACGTGTTTGTGACCACTCGGCTATTGAAGCCATAGACTCACTGGCTGAACGCTATATTAAAGCAGGTAAGACCTTACATCTAAGGCATTTAACGGAAGAATGTAAACAATTATTGAAAAATGCAGATGACTTAATTGAAGTCAATGTTTTGGAAGATCCACACTATCATGTGGCAGACGATAAGCTGGCATAAAAGCTCAAGAACTGCTATCTTACGCCGACAATAATAATAAGATCATATACAAGCTATTGAACTACGAGAAATAATTATGTTAAAAAAACTTGATACGTTATTAGTGGAAAAATTTCCACACATCATTATGGGCTTCACTGTGTTTTGGTTAGCCTTAGTTGCTTATGGACTTTATAACAATTAAAGTTAAGTGACTTCAAAAAAACCGGCTAATAGCCGGTTTTTTTATGTTTAAAATCAGTCTTTAACCAGAACTCCAGCATTATTGATCTACGTCAATGTCATCTCTGTACTAAGGCGTGATAATTCATCTACAGACTTCCTGTTATCCCTAGACAAGGATCTATATGATGAAAAAACTAGAACTGTTTATTTTTGACCACTTTGCTGAAATGATTTGTATTATGTCAGTATTTTGGATTGTCTTAGTCGCTTACGGCTTAATGAACTAACTCAAAAGCCGCCTTTGCAACACACACACCATTGATCAAACATTCAATCGTGTGTGTGCCAGGGTAGTAGCGGCGGGTCGATATTATTTTTAGACTCTGTCGCTTCTCGATGCTTATTGATTCATCTTGGTCAACATGTACTATCTTCCATTTGAAAACTTTCTGTCTTTTTGTCTTCCCTGAACCAATAAAATAAACTTTGTAATCAATGACTAATGATTGTTTTTTCAAGCTGAGTGAAAAAAAAGACAATGTTAGTGTTTCCCCGATACTAATTTGACTGGCAGATAGCGACAGCTGACAATTCGCTAACGTCGGGTTTTCTGTATACCCAAGTAAAGGATAGACAGAGGGTTCTCCAGTTTTCACCAAACTTCGCAGTCCATGACGAACAATCCAGTCGCACTCAGCAGTTTTCCC
>DRHY01000270.1 GCA_011052985.1 Methylophaga thalassica | reverse complement strand
ATGTGTTTTCCACCCTAAAACATCAAAGAAAACCACGAAACGTTCTTCATATGAAAGTGGATCGGAAAAGTCATCTTCCATTTTTATTACCCTCAAAATTCTCTAGAAACTATCTTGACCATTTTATTTTTAATTAATTAACAGTTATCCGCCCCTGAAAAGGGTAAACTTTTAAAAATCCTCAAAATGTTAACACTGACAGTGGTTTATGGAACAATGTTGGTAAAGGTAATTCCTTTTGAATCACCTTAAATACTTGTAAATCATTTCAAAAAGTTACACTGGAGTTACACTGAGGATCATCTATGACAAATAAAATTACATTTACACAAGCACGCTTAAAAAATATTTCACCTCCGACTTCTGGCAGGATTGATTACATCGATGCTGAACAACCTAAGCTTATCTGCCGTATCAGTTCCTCTGGTACTCGTTCTTTCATGGTCAGGAAAAGAGCTAATGGCAAGTTACGGAATGTGACTATAGGTAAGTGTTCAGACTGGAACGTCAAAGATGCTCGCATTGAGGCTCAACGTATTTTGCTTGAACTGGCACGAAATGAAGATCCTATATCGAATAAGCGAAAAAGTCGGGCGAGAAAAACAACTTTAGCTGAGTTGCTAACACTTTATCTTGATAATCGCTCATTAAAACCTAAAACAATAGAAGACTATCAGTACAAAACAAATAAGTATCTTTCAGACTGGCTAGATAAGCCTGTGGCGGAGATTAAAACTCATGATGTTCAAATGAAGTTTAAGGAGCTGAGTTTAATTGGTGAAACAACAGCGAATGCCACAATGCGAATCTTACGTGCATTGCTGTTACATGCAGTTGCTTTGGAGTTGATTGATGAGTCTCCAACTAAAGTACTGAAGAATGCCCGGCTTTGGCATAAAAATAAACGTTCAAAACGGGTTATTCCAAGTACTAAATTAGGCCAATGGTTGAGAGCCGTTAAAGAATTAAACTCCCAAAAAGCAAAAACATATTTATTGATGGTGCTCTATATGGGGGTAAGGAGCTCAAGTGCACTTAATTTGAAATGGGAAAATGTCAATTTCAGAGAAAAAACGGCTACCTTTGCTACCAAACATAACCTTGAAGTGATGTTACCGATTCCAGAGCCACTTATTGCTGATTTAAAAAAGCTTTATAAAGAAACGGGGCAGGGTGTTTTTGTTTTTCCAAGTAAAACTGATGAAAGCTTCCCGATGTATGCCCCTAAAAAACGTATAGAAGCAATTAGTAAAAATATTAATCTTATATTTAGTAGTCATGATTGTCGTCGTACTTTTGCTACGCTAGCTGAAGCGTGTGGACTGCCCACCACGATGATAAAAAGAATGTTAGATCATGCGACGGATAGTGATGTTACAGGTGGGTATATTATTACTGAGCAAGATACATTGAGAAAAGCGTTTAATCAGGTTGCAACGATGATTGATGTGCATTAATTAATCGAAAGGTTATGGTCGCAAGATTAAACGTTTCAGTAGGCCAGTTTTCTAACGCAGGTATAAAAACCGACAATCAGGACTCTGTCGGTTTTTATATACCCTCTAATCTCGCATTGCTGGAGACAAAGGGCATCGCTTGTGCCCTTGCCGATGGACTGAGTTCAAGCAACGAGGCGAAACAAGCTAGTCAAGCTTGTGTTACGGGTTTTTTGAGTGACTATTTTAGTACTCCAGATTCCTGGTCTGTAAAGCAATCTGGTAGCAAAGTATTAACGGCTATAAATACTTGGCTACATGGTCAGAGTCATCAGTTCGAAATTGCAAGTAGAGGCTTAGCTTCTACCTTCAGTGCAATTGTTGTTAAGTCAACAACTGCCCATATATTCCATGTTGGCGACACTCGAATCTATTTATTTCGTAATAATGAACTTGAACAGTTAACAATCGATCACCGCATACGTATTGATGACAATAAAGAGTATTTAGGAAGAGCTTTTGGTGTCGATTACTGTTTAGATATCGACTATAAGTCACTTGCAGTACAAGAAGGTGATTTGTTCATTTTGTCGTCAGATGGTGTTCATGATGTCTTGATGGATAAATCACTGAAAGAAATACTCTCAGAAGGCGTGGCAGACTTAGATTATGTATCTGAACTTATCTGTCAACTGGCTCTTACGGTTGGGAGCCAAGATAATATCACCTGCCAGTTGCTCAGGATTGAGCAGTTACCAACGCAAGATCCAAATGAAGTATTTGCACAACTGACGGCTCTTCCATTCCCACCAGAATTATATGAAGGCGTTATTCTCGATGGTTATCGCATAAGCCGTGAATTGCATGCTAGTTCAACAAGTCAGCTTTACTTAGCCATTGATACTGATACTGGAGAGAAGGTTGTTATAAAAACACCCTCGGTGAATTTTGAAGATGATCCTGCCTATCTTGAAAGATTTCAACTGGAAGAATGGGTCGGGCGCCGCATCGATAATGCACATGTCGTTCGAACAATTGTTCAGAAGCGACCTAGGCGGTTTCTTTATTACATTATGGAGTACATTGATGGTAGAACGCTTGAGCAATGGTTGAATGATGTAGGGCGGTTAGATCTAAAAACGGTCAGAGAGTTAGTTCCTCAAATTGTGTCGGGACTCAGGGCATTTCATCGTCTGGACATGCTACATCAGGATCTTAAGCCTGGTAACATTATCATTTCTCATGATGGTGTCCTTAAAATTATTGACTTTGGTTCAACGAAAATTGCTGGAATAGCAGATATATCATCACCGGTAGAGCGTCGTGAACTCTTAGGAACTAAACACTATACAGCGCCGGAATATTTATTAGCCCGTTCAGGACAGACACAGTCTGATCAGTTCTCCCTAGGCTGTATCGTGTATGAAATGCTAAGTGGAAAACTTCCATATCCAGATAAACTGGCAAAAATACGAACAGAAAAGCATTTGAATCAGTTCAATTATCAACCGTTAAGTGTGTTTATTGATGATATTCCTCACTGGGTGGATAAGAGTATTCAAAAATCATTACATCTATATCCTGAGAAGCGTTATGAGGTAATGTCTGAGTTTGCAACAGATCTCGTTAAACCCAATTTACGATACTTACAGGAGCACCAATTACCCCTGATGTATCGCTATCCCGTTAGATTCTGGCAGGGATGTTCTCTGATACTATTTCTGTTAAACATTATTACCTTTTACCTTTTAGTCAGATAAAAGATAAAAATGAGCTTTGATGTTCGAGCAACTAATCATAAAAAAGAAGATGAACATGATCATGATGAGACAAGTTTTGTTATAGAAATGAAAATAGAAACTCGTTTATCTGCTCACGGTGTAAGTAATTAACTTTCATCTGAAACTATTCTTATATTTTTTTCAACACATATATCTAATCGTTTAGCTAGTCTAACGAGGTTAGAACGATCCATCTTGAGCAGCTTCGCTGATTCAGCCCAGTTAGCATCCGTAGTCGTAAGTGCTTGAGAAATTAATTTTCTCTGAAATATCTCAGTAGCTGATTTTAAGCTATCGTTTGGCATTAATTCAGCCATTACTTCATGTTCATGTTGCATCGCCATTGAGAGAGAATTGTCTTGCGTAATATCAAGCATCTTAGATGTTAAAGAAATAATATCACGATGATGAACCGAGGCTTTCGCTCTAAGAGCCGCTCTGCTAATAATGTGTTCAAGTTCCCGAATATTACCTGGCCATGAGTATGTCAACAAAGACGTTTTAGATTCTGAGGTCAGTCTTAATTGTCTTATATTCAATTGACGACTTAATTTCTCAAGAAAATATCCTGCTAGTAACAGAATATCGTCACCTCTTTCCTTTAAGCTCGGTAGGTGAATAGGGTATACCTTAAGGCGGTGGTATAAATCTGAACGAAATTGCCCTCCATGGACTTCTTTTTCCAAATTTCGGTTTGTAGCAGCGATAATTCGAACATCTACATGCTCTACATTGTCTTGCCCGACAGGTTGAATCTCTCCTGACTGCAATACACGTAGTAATTTACTTTGGGTACTGAGTGGTAATTCGCCCACTTCATCAAGAAATAAGGTGCCCCCATTAGCAAGCTGAAATTTACCAGCACGGGACTTATCCGCACCGGTAAAAGCACCTTTGGTATGACCAAATAGCTCACTTTCAACTAGCGATTCTGGTAAAGAAGCACAGTTTAAATACACAAGCGGAGCAAACTTTCGCTCTGAGAGTTGATGTATTTTTCTGGCTACCAGTTCTTTTCCCACACCCGTCTCACCCGTGATAAGTACAGTGAAATTGGAGCCTGAGACCAGTTCAATATTGCTTTTCAGTGCTTGCATTACAGGGCTTTGCCCAATAATTTCTCCACCGTCTTTTAATAAGGCTTCTTGTGTTAATTCTTTGACGACTTCCTGAGCATGATGGGCGCTTAATTCAAGTTTTTTGAACTCTAGTGCTGTTTTTAAGGTAGCTGCCGACAAGGCGGTGATTAATTCTAGTGTTTTTAATTCAATATCATCAAAAGCATTAGCATTGAGACTGTCGAGGGTCACCACACCGATTAGCTCATTGTCTGAGTAAAGAGGTAATCCCATGCAGGAATGAATCGGTAAGTTACCTAACTGAGACATCAACAACCCATCGTAGGGATCGGGTAAGTCACAATCGTTAGCAAATAAAAGTGGTTTTCTTGAGTCACAGATTTCTTGGAGCCGAGGGTGTTCTGTCAGTAAGAATCGTCTGCCTAATACATCGGACGATAAGCCCTGCATTGTCAGAGGCGTTAGCATGTCATCACGAAAACCTAGCAACACAACTGCATCACAAGCGATGGCTTTTCGAATTGAGCTTAACAGACGATCAAATCGATCTCCGGTATTTAAGCTATTGGCTAAATCTAAAGCGACTTCCACTAAAAGATGATGGCTGTTTAATGACATTTAGGCTTTGTTTTAATAAGGTTATAATAACATTAAGTGGGTCAAAATGACCTGGTTTTGGGTGGGTCATAAAGACACGATGTATTGATTGTATATGACTAAATGATTGAATTATATAGTCAGGATCATCTGGCATAGCTTCTGCTATATGTAAGTTGTAATAAATAAAAATAGTACAGCGAGGAAAGCATGTTAGATACACACACTATTCAAATCGTGAAAAGCACTATCCCCATACTTGAGAGGGCGGGCACGGCAGCTACTGATCATTTTTACCAGCGAATGTTTACGGCCAACCCAGAATTAAAAGATGTCTTTAATTTAAGTAATCAAAAAAGTGGTCGCCAGCAATTTGCACTGTTTAGCGCCGTTGCAGCTTATGCAAAGTATATTGATAACCTCGGTGAACTTGGCAGTTTGGTTGAGCGCATTGCACAAAAACATACCAGTTTTGATATTCAGCCTGAACAATATCAGATAGTGGGTTATCACCTGATTGAAACCTTGAGGGAATTAGCCCCTGACGAGTTCACCGATGAAGTGGCTGAAGCATGGGGTAAAGCCTATCAATTACTGGCAACGGTATTGATTGAACGCGAAAAAGTGCTCTATCAAGACGGTCGTGAACAACAAGGTGGCTGGACTGGGCCTAGAGTATTCAGAGTCAAAGACAAAGTCAAAGAATCTGAGTTAGTAACCAGTTTCATCTTTGAGCCAGAGGATGGACAACCCATACGACACTATCAGGCAGGTCAGTATATTGCTGTCAGAGTAAAACCTGATAACGCTGAAAATGTTGAGATTCGGCAATATTCGCTCTCAGATAAATTTTATCCTGACCATTACAAAATTAGTGTGAAACGTGAGCGTTCTCCAATCGAAGGAATCGTCTCTAATTATTTACATGATATGGTCGAAATAGGAGACATGATTGAATTGATGCCACCGGCTGGCGCTTTCTTTTTAAACAAAACCAACAGACCGATTATGTTGATTTCTGCCGGTGTGGGTATTACGCCAATGATCTCTATGCTGGAGACGTTAATCAGTGATGAAGACTATCAGCACGATATTTTCTTTTTACATACCTGCAAGAATGCTCAGCAGCATTCATTTAAGCAGCGTTTGACGACGTTGAAACAGACTCACACGAATCTGCATGATTTTTATTGGTATAGCGAAGAAACGAATGTCTCAGAAGATATTCATACGGGTTTGATGGATATCAACCTGCTCAGAGATAAAGTCGACTTCAATAATGTCGAGGTGTATCTATGTGGGCCACTGGAGTTTATGCGCTTTGTACGTTTGCAACTGCATGTGAATGGTGTGCCATCAGAGTGCATCCATTTTGAAACATTCGGTCCGCATGACGACATTATTTAACCCCAAGCAACAGCTGAGCCCGAGAGGGCTCGCTGTTTTATCTTCTGGTATCTGTTTATGCCTATAAATTCCTGCCGTGCATTTTTTTCATTGCCTGTGTTTGACCTCGCTTTCAGGCCATTGTTTTTACTGGCCAGTCTGTTTGGCATCATCGCTTTACTGTATTGGGGTGGTGTCTGGAATGGATGGGTAAATCCGAGTCATGCCTTATCCGTCGCACTCTGGCATGGCCATGAAATGATGTTTGGGTTTGTCGGTGCGGTGTTGGTCGGCTTTTTATTAACAGCCGTACAATCCTGGACAGGTTTACGTTCCATTCATGGTCAGCAATGTGCATTGTTAGTAGGTTGTTGGCTTGTTGGGCGTATTGCGATGTGGCCAGGAGTAGGCTTGCCATCATGGTTAGTGATATTGCTGGATAGCAGTTTCTTTATTTATGCAGCTATTTTCTTAGCCAAATTGATTTATCAAAAGAAACAAACTCGTAATTACTTTGCGGTCCTAGTGTTGCTGCTTCTGATTTTTACCAATATTAATTTCCATCTATCCAGTCAAACACAGCAGTTTGAAACCGCAAGCAACAGTTTATATTCAGCCGTATTTCTGATTACGCTGATGATGGCGGTGATTGGTGGCCGTATCATTCCAATGTTTACGGCTAATGCTACGCAGATTCCGGCCAGATCTCGACGGCTATGGCTAGACAGAGTGGCGCTGTTTGCTGTTTGGTTAGTTGTGGTCGTGTTTTTCCTACAATTGCAGTCGTGGATACCGGACTATTTATTAGCGATTATGCTGTTGATAGCGGCATGTCTCACAGCACTAAGATGTGCATGCTGGCGGTTCTTCACCACCTTATCTCACCCTTTATTATGGTCATTACATTTGAGTTATTGGTGTATTCCGTTGGGACTAAGCCTGCTTGCCTATCATTATGCTCTCGGCTTTGTGAGTATAAATGATGCATTGCACACATTAACCGTTGGTGGCATGGGCGGACTTATTTTAAGCATGATGTCACGGGTATCACTGGGGCATACTGGCAGACCGATTATTGCGTCTTCAAAGATGAAAGTCGCTTTCATTTGCATGTTTGTAGCAGGCTTTGTCAGAGTGCTGATGTTTACGGTTTTCCAAGGTAGTTTATTAGCTCTCTGGCTAAGTATTTTTTTCTGGGTTTTTGCTTACAGTCTTTTTCTCTATCAATACATCCCTATTTTGTTTGCACAGAGTAAAGGCTGAAGTACCCCAAAGTGTTTCGCTATATAGCTAATGTTTATATAGGTATAATTAGTGCCTATTTTGTCCTGTGTATTAAATTTATGACGCATGTTTTAAAACAACTCATGTTATGGCTGGGGATTGAAAAAAACAGAACCAGCCATAGTGAAAAAGTGATCTCAGCATTCGGGGCGATGGTCGGTATTCTAGTGACCATCCTGATAACGAAATGGCTATCACAGCATATTTCGATCAGTTCGGGTTCAGAGTTATTGATCATTGCCTCTTTCGGTGCCACTGCCGTATTAGTATTTGCTGTACCGCATGGTGCCTTATCACAACCATGGCAAGTGATTGCAGGTCATCTGACTTCTGCTGCTGTGGGGGTGACCTGTCAATACCTTCTCGGGGCAACGCCGCTGGCAGCCGCTATTGCTGTGGGTTTGGCTGTGGGGCTGATGTATTACACCCGTTGCATTCATCCACCAGGTGGTGCCACTGCATTAAATGCCGTTCTGGGCGGAGCAGGAATCACGCAACTGGGCTACAGCTATCTGATTTTCCCTGTGTTGATGAATGTTATCGCTATCCTGTTGGTGGCGATTGTGTTTAATGCCTTATTTCACTGGCGACGCTACCCAGTGCATTTATCCAGACTTGTTACGGAACCCGCTCAATTAGATATGCCATCAGAAGATGTCTCTCTAACCACTGAAGACTTCAATGCCGCTATTCGGGAGCTGGATTCCTTTGTGGATTTACCCGAAGAAGGTTTAAGCGAACTCCTCGAAAAAGCTAAACAGAATGCCTTGTTGCATATCGAACATCCAGAAAAAATCAGCACAGGTAAGTTCTATAGCAATGGAAAAATTGGTCATCAATGGGCCGTTCGTCGAGTGATTGATGCGGGCATAGAAGGTAGTAAGAATGATGTCGTTATCTATAAGAATGTAGCTGGTAATGGTTTATACAATACTGATATGTTAGAACGAGAAGCTTTTCGGCAATGGGCGAAATTTGAAGTGTATGAACAAAATGGTCGTTGGTTGAGGTTAAGTTGAATCAAAGAAATAACGTCAACGTTTATAAGGCGACTTACTATGCCGCCTATTGACGTTATCTTAATAGGTTTATAGGCCTACAGTGTCTGTTTTTCAGATCCTATGACAGGTGAAATCATCAAGATAAGTTACTATTGTTGTTATTGAAAATCGCTCCAGTGTCAGTGACCATGTTATCTATAATAACTTTGGCATCATGAATAGCATTTATCGAATCGATACATTCTCCTGCCCAGATTATCGCCGATTCTAAGTTATTTGATTGTTGATCAGAAAAGAATCTATCTTGGTGTTGATCAAGCTGTCGCGTTAATTCATCTCCTTTCCCATGCCATCGAGAGGTGAAAACATTCTTGATTGCTCTGCCTGAATATTCTTTGGGCCATGGTATTTCTCTAACGATATCGAATACATCTGTTCTTAGGGTGTCGTTACCGCTGCTTTCTAGCATCTTCTGTTTTAACTTATCATTAGCCAAAGATTCAGTGGATGCATAAAAGCGACTGCCAATAGAAGCACCATGAGCACCAAGACTCAATACCGCTGCCAGGCTTTTGCCATCGGCAATCCCCCCTGCGGCGATGATAGAAGTATTGGGGAGATGATGGATAACTTCCTCAGTCAGTGAAAGAGTGGAGCGTTCGCTTTTGCCATGACCGCCTGCCTCACTACCTTGTGTGACGATAAAATCAGCGCCTTTCTCCTTGACTTCTATGGCTTCTGCTAACGATTGAACCTGGCAAATCAATGGGATATTGTGGGCTTTAATTTTCTCTACCCATGGACTCATATCGCCAAATGACATCATTACCGCATTGGGGGAATAATGCATGACTAAATCAAATACTTCCTCGGTGAGTGACCAGGTAATGAAGCCAACTCCCCATGGCTTATTCGTAGTATGTTTTATTATTTCAAGCTCATTCTTTAACCAAGCATGATCACCATAACCAACGCCAAGCATCCCAAGCCCACCTGAGTTGGATACACTAGCGACAAGCTTGCCTCCTGCCACATTACCCATTGGGGCCAATAAAATAGGATGTTGAATACCTAGCGCACTTGTAAACTTAGTTTTAATGGTCATTTATTTCTCCTAGATGAGAAGGTCCGATTAGTACCAAATAATTGTTTTTCTTCATAGGTATCATCATCAAGCGGGATGAAACTTTCCTCAATGTAATAATGTTTATTTTCAATTGAATAAACTGATTTTATGATGAAATAAAATGCGATCATCATTAAAGAATCAACACCAATTAGCATTAATAAATGAGGCGTGTCGTGATATTTCAGGATCAGTTCTGATATGTGTAAGGCGCTCATATTAATCTTCTCCCAACTTGACTGATAAATCGGCTTTATTATCAGTGATGACTGGCTCACTACTGCGATGGCGTTTTACTGCAGTTCTGATGGTCATGATGACATTAAACAACATCACACAGGCGCCACCGAAAAAGAAGAGGCCACCCATCATTCGTATAGCGTAGTAAGGATGCATCTGGGCCACAGACTCAACAAAAGTATAAGACAGGTTTCCATAGTCATCGTAAGCTCGCCACATTAGCCCTTGCATGATGCCAGCTACCCACATGGCGGTAATGTAAATTGCAGTACCTAAGGTAGCTAACCAAAAGTGCACATTAACTAGGCGTATAGAAAACATTCGGGTATCCCATAGGCGTTCAACCATATGATAGAGCGCGCCAATGGAAATCATCGCCACCCAACCTAATGCACCGGAGTGAACATGACCGATAGTCCAATCGGTATAGTGTGAAAGTGCATTCACTGTCTTTGAAGCCATGACAGGGCCTTCAAACGTAGACATGGCATAAAAAGCCAATGCTACGATTAAGAAACGAAGAATATAATCTGTTCTTAGTTTGTCCCAAGCACCACTCAGTGTGAACATGCCATTAATTGCACCTCCCCATGACGGAATGATCATGGCGAGAGAGATAGCCGCTCCAAGAGAGCCAGTCCAATCAGGTAGGGCAGTGTATTGCAGGTGATGTGCACCTAACCAGACATAGCCAAATATCAATGCCCAAAAGTGAATCACTGATAAGCGATAAGAATAAACAGGTCTGTCGGCTTGTTTTGGCACAAAGTAATACATAATGCCTAAAAAGCCAGCTGTTAGATAAAATCCAATGGCATTATGGCCCCACCACCATTGAATCATAGCGTCTTGGACGCCAGCAAATATAGAGTAGGATTTCATCAATTCAACGGGAATGGACAAGCTATTCACCACATGTAGATAGGTGAACATGATCATCATTGATAGAAAAAACCAATTAGCTACATAGATATGCGAAACACGGCGAATGCTCAATGTGAAAATAAAATTGATTGAGTAGGCTAGCCATACAGCCGTTAATACAATATCAAATGGCCACTCAAGTTCTGCATACTCTTTGCCCTGTGTGTAACCAAGTGGAAGTGTCACTAGTGCGCCGATCACATAAAGGTTCCAACCCCAAAAAGTGAACCACGCCATCTTGTCACTCCATAGCCTGACATAACAGGTTCGCTGAACGACATAATAGGCCGTCGCCATTAGAACACAGCCGCCAAAACCATAGACGACTACATTGGTGTGAACAGGTCTTAGACGTCCGAAGCTAATATATGGATTATCAAAGTTAAGAAAGGGCCAGGCGAGTTCCGAAGCAATATAAACACCTACACCAGTACCAATGACTAGATAGATACAAGCAGCAACGGAAAACCATTTGGTAATTTCTTCATTGTAGTTGTGAGTTTTATCCATGGTTAAACTCCTGACTTTGGATGGCTATATTGGTTAGCATTACCAATGCCAAATTTGATCGGCTTGCTCAAAAAGAGAAGCAAGGTGTTCTCTATTTACTACTTGTATACCTTCTCGTAGCGCTTCCATTTCTAGCCCTCTATCCCATAAATCCTCATACACGACATAAACAGGAATATGAGATGAAATTAAGTTGCCGATGTCTTTATTTATATTGGCTGGTTGAGTTTGTACCCAATCACCTATTTTCAATGGGGGCTGCTGTTTTTGTTGTTGTGTGTAATAGACGGCCTGACCCGTGAGTAATAATTGAATTTGGTCGATATCGTTTAGCTCAACTTTTTTTTGCATACATTGAATCAGCCATAGAATCGTTTCATCTTGTTCTTCTACAACTGTTCTGAAAGCTTGATCTAGTATTTGTAAAACTTTCATAATTAACGAGTTCCAATAGTTAGAGTGTTAAATGATTCTGAAGCGTAGCGCCATAAATCTGCTGGTCCTCCACGGTTGCAACCGGGAATAGTGTCATTGACGCCGCGCTCATCTACACATAAACCACAATTAATCCATTCAAAAGAAAGTGCTTTTTTACGTGCTTTTTGTTGTAATGAAGCAATCCACGTTTTTGTCAGTGGATGATCTTCTTGTTCTGTATCACGTCCATGAATAGCGTTGCCATGTTGTTGTTGCTTTGCGAATGAGAGGGCCGCAGCACCTTCATAAGCAAACACTTTCACATGTGAATTAGCATCCAATGCGGCATCTAATAATCTAAAAAATGTGACTGTGCGTTCACTCTCAAATGGTGGATCCATAAAAGCGAAAGTAAGTGTTTTAATATGTGACATTATCATCTCCTAATTCCAAATGACCTTTTGTCCTGACAGTAATGCTTTGATAACAATGTCCAGATCGGTGGTTAATATCTCTGGTATTAACTGTTCAGCATCTATTTCTCTTTGTTGTAAAGAGAATTTGTCAGCAACGAGGGTGATGTTTTCATGAAGTAATTTAGTAAAGGGTGTAAAAATGCTGCTTTTTGTTGCAGGCATTACACCGTTTTGAACGAGCACGACTGTTACACGATTTCCTGCATTGGCGAGATGATTGATTAATTCATATTGTGATTTAGTCAGTGCATCTGTGAAGGGATCTCGACTTTGTATAAAAAGAAATTCAGACATCTATCGTTCCTGTATTGATTGATTAGATATGGATGAAGGTTTAATGAAATTACTTCGATGAAGAAAATCTCCGAAATGCTCGTTATTTATATGATCTGTCGAATACAAATCGAATAAAGGAGCCAATGCATCAAGAACCTGAGTTTGACTTAGATTCCTTTCATGTAAAGTGGCTAGACGGTCGCCTCGGTGACTACCTCCAAGATATAAGTTATATAAACCTGGCGCTCGTCCTGTTAACGCTATTTCAGCTAAGTAGGGACGAACGCATCCATTAGGGCAGCCAGTTATTCTGAGCGTGATGGGTGTTTTTTGAAGGCTATACTGACGTTTCAAATCATCAAAAAGCGCAAGGAAGTCTGGCGTTATTCTTTCCGCTTCAGCCATCGCCAGCCCACATGTAGGAAGTGCTACACAGCTTAACGTGACAGCTTCTTGATTTGATGGGATTAATCTTTCATATAGACCAAGATCAGATAACCGTCTTGCTACGTCATAAATGTCATATGGTGGGATGTTAATAAGCTGAATATTCTGGTTTGCAGTTAGCCTTACTTCACCACTATATTGCTGAAAGAAAGCATGTAGTTGATCTTGTAAATGCTTATTGATACGTCCGCTTTGAATATGTAGTGTTGCAAACCACTGACTATCTTCAGTTTGGTTCCAACCCAACTTATCGCCATTATGAGTAAATTTGTATGGCTTCAGTGGTGCTAGACTTTTACCAAAACGGCTTAAGAGTAATTCTTGGAAGTTATCTAAACCTATTCTGTCTAATGTGTATTTGAAACGTGCACGATGTCTGTCTTTCCTATCACCATAATCTCGCTGAATCCCCATGATGACTTCAGCAATAATGGGGGCATCTGACGCTTCAATAAATCCAATTGGTGTGGATAGTCTTGGATAGCTGTCTTGTCTTGAATCAAGTTGTCCCATACCGCCGCCGACACAAACGTTGAAACCAATGAGACGTGATTTCTCTATAACAGCTATAAAGCCGACATCCTGGGCAAAAATATCAATATCATTATCTGGAGGAATGACGAATCCAATTTTAAATTTACGAGGTAAATAGGTCTCTCCATAAAGTGGTTCCTCAGATTGAGAAACTAAGGAAGAGGAGTCATACCAAGTTTCACGATAAGCAGCTGTGTTAGGTAGAAGCTGCATGCTCGTATCTTTCGCTAGCTTATAGACTTGTTGGGATATTTTTGACTCATCAGGATTGACTCCACAAACAATACCCCGGTTGTCATCGCCACATGCAGCAAGGGTATCTATCCCTATCTTTTCTAGGCTCATCAGTAACGGTTGTAGAAATTGCTTTCCAACACCGTGAAATTGAATCGTTTGGCGAGTGGTAATACGAATTCCATTCGATGAGTAAGTTCGTGATAAACGGTCTATTTCTATCCACTGCTGTTTGGTTAATCGTCCACCCGGAATTCTGAGTCTCACCATAAATTGATAATGAGGTTCAAGCTTTCGAATAAGACGATGTTGACGTGTATCACGATTATCTTGTTGATAGATGCCATGAAATTTTGTTAATAATCCATCATCGTGACTAAGACTTCCTGAAGTTGAGTCTTTTAGTCCTTCTCGGATCGTGCCTCTCAAGAAGTGACTTTTTGCTTTAAGCTGTTCATTACTGTGCTGTTCAATGAGCGGTTGACTAATATCTGACTGTCGTTCAATAGTAAGTGTGGTCACTTTAGTTCTCCGTAAAATTAATATACGTTTCTATGCAATCTTTTTTGCTGCGTGAGTTGATGCCAGATATGCGAATAAGATGATGCATGGCTCAAGGTTTCTGTGAGGTGGTCAAATATGTCTTTGTGACCCGATAAATAAAGATGTGCCCCAGCGTTTAACCAACCCTTAAAAGTGTCTTCATTGTCTTCAATGATGTTGTAGATTGATTTAACTGGAATGTCTTCAGAAAAAGACGTATCTAAACGAGACAATAGGCCATCTTGTAAATGTTGGCGCCACTCAGTTTGATAGAGAAAGTCATTTAAAAATGTATGTTCTCTTAGTATTAACCACACTGGGTGTTCACGATGAAGATCAGATTTAATCTCCTGCATGAAACCTCGAAAAGGTGCGATTCCCGTCCCGTCAGCAATGAGGATAACGGGGTTATTTTGATTGGTGGGTAAATGAAACCGTTTATTGTGATGAGGGAACACAAGAAGGTGTTCACCTTCCTCGATATTCGTTAAATATGTTGAACAAATTCCATTTTGTGATTTCCCGAACCAAGAATACCGATACCTCTCTACTGTCAGATGTAATTCATCTTGAATATGGCGAGTGCTGCTGGCAATATCATATAAACGTGGTTGTAACGGTCTCAATATATCAACTAGTTGTTGCGGACTTATCGATACTGGATACTGGACCAAAATATCAGTTAATTGGTGTCGTTTGAGATATGAACGTAATGTTTGTTTATTTTGACAAATTTCTATTAAGTCATTGTTTTTTGAAAGCTCACTCCACTTAACAAGACATTTTGTTGTTATCAAGGTGAGATCACAATATTCACGTAAAGCTTCAACCAGTGGCATGACTATTTGTTTTACAACGACAGATTCATCTCCTGACAATGTTGTTAATGACAATATTTGATGTACGAGCTGAGGAGGATTCTGAGGTAAAACACCGATTCCATCACCAGCTGTCAGACCTAATTGGATGTCTTCGGGTATTTCTAACTCTAAATGATGGATGGGGTTTGTTCTTGAGTTATCCGATAAACGAATGTTCTTGACTACTTCTACCGAGAGTGGGTTTGTTTTTGAATAGGTTAAAGCGCTGGTTTTATCAGTGCTTCTTATGTGCGTTTCAACGTTTTTCGTTATATCTGGTAATTTGGGAATAAAATAAGCTAACCATTCATCAGCCGTTTCTTCAAAATCAACATCACACTCTACACATTCAGTAAAAGGTACTGCACTAAGCTCACGCAACTTGGCATCAATTTTGAGACCTGTTAAACAAAAGTGATCATATGAACTGTCACCTAAAGCAAGCACTGCGTAAGAAAGATGAGATAAATCTTCATTTAGGTTAAGCAATTCATCATAGACAGATGTAATGGGTT
>DRHY01000269.1 GCA_011052985.1 Methylophaga thalassica | reverse complement strand
CTCTCTGCCCCGACCACTTCCTTAATCTTCTCCTCGCTTCAAGACAATGCGCCCGTAGCTCATCCGGATAGAGCATCGGCCTTCTAAGCCGAGGGTAGCAGGTTCGAGTCCTGCCGGGCGTACCACTTTCCAGTCTTACTTTCCCGTATCTGCATGATATAAGTAATTTTCAGAAAAATTGATGACAATGGATTGCGTCAAAACGTCACTAATGCTACTTTTAGACAGCAATTTATCCCTCCAACTCAATTAAAGAGCTATCTGTGTCACAGAAAACACTTTTTGTCACTGGCGGTGCTGGTTTTATTGGTTCAGCACTAATTCGTCGTCTTATTGAGCTTAGCGATTATCACATCGTTAACATTGATAAACTAACTTATGCAGGAAATCTAGAGTCACTTATTTCTGTTGCCGAAAGTGATAACTATCACTTTGAGCAAGCTGATATTTGTGATGCTGAGAAAATGACTGCACTTTTCCAGCAATACAATCCTACTGCTGTGATGCATCTGGCGGCAGAATCGCATGTTGATCGGTCAATTGATGGGCCAGCAGATTTTGTACAAACGAATCTTGTCGGCACCTATGTTTTACTCGAAGCTGCCAGACACTACTGGAAAAATTTAGATGCTGACGCTGCGAAACAGTTCAGATTTCACCACATCTCAACAGATGAAGTATTTGGTACCTTGGGTGATACAGGCTTATTCGAAGAAACGACGCCTTATCAACCAAATTCACCATATTCTGCGACTAAGGCAGGAAGTGACCATTTAGTCAGGGCTTGGCATCATACATACGGTCTACCTGTTGTGATGACTAATTGTTCTAATAATTATGGGCCCTACCAATTCCCAGAAAAACTAATCCCTCTTATCATCAATAACGCGCTAGCTGGCCAGCCGCTTCCCGTCTATGGAAAAGGCGATAATATCAGGGACTGGTTATATGTCGACGATCATGCCGATGCATTACAACTGGTGCTTGAACAAGGTCAGTTAGGTGAAAGCTACAATATTGGTGGCTTTAACGAGCATACTAATCTTGATGTCGTCCATACATTATGTGACACACTGGACGAGTTGCTGCCAGACTCGCCACATTGTCCACATCGCAATCTGATTACCTTCGTGACCGATCGTCCTGGGCATGATCAGCGCTATGCTATCGATGCCACCAAGATCAATAAACAGCTTGGCTGGAAACCCAAAGAAACCTTTGCAACCGGTCTTAGAAAAACAGTTGAGTGGTATTTAGAAAATCGTGAATGGAATCAGCGTGTACTGGATGGTAGTTATCAGCAAGAACGCTTGGGTCTGGGAGAGTAATTAATGACACAGAGAAAAGGCATCATCCTGGCTGGTGGTAGTGGCACGCGACTTCATCCTGTTACACAGTCAATTAGTAAACAGCTTTTGCCTGTTTATGACAAACCAATGATTTACTATCCACTTTCAACCTTAATGTTAGCTGGGATTCGTGAGATTTGTATTATATCAACGCCTCAAGACACACCCCGAATTCAGCAATTATTAGGTGATGGCTCTAAGTGGGGACTCACACTGAGTTATGTTGTGCAAGAAAAACCAGAAGGCATTGCTCAAGCATTTACTTTAACAAAAGACTTTCTTGGTGATAGTCCAGCTGCTTTGGTGTTGGGTGATAATGTTTACTATGGTCATGATTTAGCTGAGCTAATGGAAATGGCGGATAAACGCTCATCTGGTGCAACAGTTTTTGCTTATCCGGTGTTTGATCCTGAACGTTATGGCGTGGTCGAGTTTAATGATGAAGGTAAAGCACTAAGCATCGAGGAAAAACCAAACAAACCTAAATCTCGCTATGCGATTACGGGACTGTATTTTTACGATAATGCCGTCGTCGATATTGCAGAATCACTTGAGCCCTCGGCACGTGGTGAATATGAAATTACGGATGTGAATCAACGCTATCTTGAGCAAGGCCAACTGCATGTTGAAGTGATGGGGCGGGGTATGGCCTGGTTAGATACGGGGACGCATGATTCGTTACTCGAAGCCTCACAATTTATTCAGACAATTGAAAAACGACAAGGACTCAAAGTGATGTGTCCGGAAGAGATTGCATTCCGCATGGGGTACATTTCTGCTGATGACCTTGTCCAATTAGCCCAGCCTTTAGTGAAAAGTGGCTATGGTGATTATCTACTCAATTTAGTCAACGAAAAGATTTTTTAAATGGATATTATTGCTACTAAAATACCTGACGTGAAAATCCTCAAACCGAGAGTTTTTGGTGATGAGCGTGGTTTTTTTATGGAGAGCTTTAATCAAAAGCAGTTTGAGTCTCTAACGGGCGTTCATACTCAATTTGTGCAAGACAATCACTCTCGCTCTTCAAAAGGTGTTTTACGTGGTTTGCATTATCAAATTAAGCAGCCGCAAGGAAAATTAGTCAGGGTTATTGCGGGTGAAGTTTACGATGTGGCTGTTGATTTACGTCAGTCTTCTGCAACGTTTGGGCAGTGGGTCGGTGTCTACTTAAAAGCTGAAGAGCATCAATCCTTATGGGTGCCACCTGGTTTTGCTCACGGCTTTGTGGTGCTGAGTGAGTCTGCTGATTTTCTTTACAAAACAACCGATTATTATGCGCCTGAACATGAACGCTGCCTGCTGTGGAACGATGCCAAATTAGCTATAGACTGGCCATTAACGGTTGAGCCTGCATTATCCGCTAAGGACAAGCTGGGGCAGACGTTTGATAAAACGGAATTATTTGATTGATGCGTATTTTAGTAACAGGTAAAAACGGGCAAGTAGGCTATGAGTTAAGCAGAAGTTTAGCCTGCTTTGGGGACATAATCACCACCGATAGTAAAACCCTCAACCTATCCGAACTTTCAACACTTGAAGATAAAGTGCTCTCTCTAAAGCCTGATCTCATTGTTAACGCGGCAGCATACACAGCTGTAGATAAAGCGGAAACAGAGCAAGAATTAGCTTATAAGGTGAATTCGCAGGGGCCAGAAATTCTTGCTAAGGTTGCCAAAAAGTTGGATATTCCTCTCGTTCACTACTCTACCGACTATGTATTTGATGGGGGATCTGAATCAGCGTGGAAAGAAGATGATACACCTAACCCAATGAGCGTCTATGGCCGTTCAAAATTACTGGGTGAAGAAGCGATAGTAAAAAATACCGATAAATATCTTATCCTTAGAACAAGCTGGGTTTATGACGCAAGAGGCGCTAACTTCCTCAATACCATGAAACGTTTGGCCATTGATAAAGTGCAACTATCTATAGTTAACGATCAAAGTGGTGCGCCAACATGGTCTCGGCATATAGCCGATGCAACAGCACAAATTATTGGCCAAAGTCTGCTCACTAAAAATAATGACGAATTTTGGCACAAACATAGTGGGATTTATCATTTGTCTGGCGCGGGAAAGGCTTCGTGGTTTGATTTTGCTGAGGCGATATTTTCGCTTATGGAAGAACAGGGTAAAACTATCCCTAAAATCATTCCAATACCTACACGAGATTATCCAACGCCGGCCGCTAGGCCTACAAACTCGGTATTGGACAATACAAAGTTATTTGAACATTTTGGAATCTGCTTGCCTGAATGGAAAACCACACTAAAATGGGTAATGACTGAATAACAAGCTGTTACTGTTGTTCTAGATGTATCTTAAATAATCGAGCTTTCACTTTGTCATATCCTAAATTTTTTAGAACGCTAGGTTTGTGGTTCCTTAATCAACCCAGATCGACTAAACGAAGTCTGAGCCTCATCATTGACTTTTTGGCTATCCCATTCTCCCTTTGGCTAGCATTTTCACTTAGACTAGGTGAAATTTATTTACCATCTGTTCAGCAATCATGGATTTTCATCATCGCGCCCATAATTGCTATTCCTATTTTTGTTAAGTTAGGCCTCTATCGCGCCATTATTCGATATATCGGTATTGATGCAATCTGGACTATTGTCCGAGCCGTAGCTCTGTTTACACTGATTTTTGCTGTTATCGTGCTAGTGGCTGATGAATATTCCGGCCGCGTACCCAGAACGGTGTATGCAATACAGGCTGTGTTGATATTACTGTTCGTGGGTGGCAGTCGTATGCTTGCGCGTTGGTTGATACTCAAGAACGATCACCATCTTTGGAAGCAATTACATTCGGTCAGATATATTCCCCCTGTTGTCATCTATGGGGCCGGAAGAGCGGGAGCTCAAGTTGCAGCTATGCTCAAGCTCAGCAATCAGATGCGGCCGGTTGCTTTTATAGATGATAATGAAGCGCTACATCGTCAACAAATTAATGGCATAAGCGTTTATTCTCCCCATCACTTAGTCGGATTAATTGAGCGTCACAATATTCGTGATGTCCTGCTGGCAATGCCTTCTGCAAGTCGCTCTAGACGAAGTGAAATCCTTCAGTTACTCGAACACTATCCTGTGCATGTTAGAACACTGCCAGATATGATGGATATTGCTGAGGGCAGGGTAGAAGTTTCTGATATTCAGGAAGTGGATATTGCTGACCTGCTAGGACGAGAAACCGTTGATCCAATTGATGAATTGTTAACAAGAAACATTAGCAATAAAGTGGTCATGGTGACGGGAGCCGGTGGCTCTATAGGTTCAGAGTTATGTCGTCAGATTTTGCACTCAAGTCCAAAGAGCTTGGTTCTCTATGATGCAAGTGAAATCAATCTCTATCAAATAGAGCGCGAATTAGCCTTACTTGATCTAGATATTCCTGTTTATTCATTATTAGGGTCGGTTGTAAACAAAGCCCGTGTTGAGAGCGTCTGTAAACGTTTTGCGGTAAACACTATCTATCATGCGGCAGCGTATAAACATGTACCTATTGTTGAACGTAATACAAATGAAGGCATTAGAAATAATATCTTTGGCACGCTGCACTGCGCTCAAGCTGCAATTGCTTCAGGTGTCGAAACGTTTGTCTTGATTTCAACTGATAAAGCTGTTCGGCCTACCAACACCATGGGGGCAACTAAACGTTTAGCTGAGTTGGTGTTGCAAGCGTTTGCTCAATCTGCCGAGTTACATAAAAACACGCGATTTACCATGGTACGGTTTGGTAATGTGTTGGGTTCATCAGGATCAGTTGTACCACTTTTTCGTGAACAAATTGCTACTGGTGGCCCAGTTACTGTCACTGACCCAAGGATTATTCGTTATTTTATGACCATTCCTGAAGCGGCCGAATTAGTGCTGCAAGCGGGAGCAATGGGCCATGGCGGTGATGTCTTTGTTCTGGATATGGGCGAGCCTGTCAAAATTATTGATTTGGCAAAACGTATGATTCACTTAAGCGGTTTTACGGTACGAGATGAGGGTGAGCCGACTGGAGACATAGAAATAGTCTATACAGGGTTGCGACCGGGTGAAAAGCTCTACGAAGAGTTGTTAATCGGTGATAATGTTTCTGAAACCCATCATGAAAAAATAATGCGAGCCCAGGAAACGATTATACCTTGGGATTCACTCTCAACTATTTTGACAGCGCTTGAAGTTGCAAATGAAAGTGATGATAG
>DRHY01000268.1 GCA_011052985.1 Methylophaga thalassica | reverse complement strand
TTTCTGGTGGGGCCATCGAATAGGCACCGGCTGCTGGAAGCGGTCTCATCGGCTGACCCGGAAGGGTTCTTTCTGCATGCTCAATGCCTGACGGAAAGGTCGTGTAGACCGCATTAGCGGGCACAATATTGTGCAAAATACGTGGAGTAATAAGTAAGACGATTTCGTTCTTTTGTGTGTCTTTACCTTCATCAGTAAAAAAGCGACCAATCAAAGGCAGTGACGACAAGCCAGGGACTTTATAGGTCGTATTTTGCTCATCATCCTTAAACAAACCCGCTAAGATTTGTGTTTCCCCATCTTTCAATTGCAGGGTGGTATCAGCATTTCGACTACCAATGGTATAGGCCACCACACCGCTACTCGAGGTGATTTGGTCAACGATATTACTCACCTCTAGTTTCACCTGAATAGACACCTGATCTTGAATCAAAATGGTTGGTTCCACTTCAAGCTTAATCCCCACTTCGATATAACTAATCGACTGCGACACAAACCCTGTGGAGTTAGACACACTGGTCAATACCGGCACACGATCACCAACATGAATCTTCGCTGTGTCGCGGTTTTTCACTCGAATCTTTGGATTCGCCAGCAAATTCGTATCGGTATCTTTATGCAATAAATTCAGGGCTAATAAGGGATCACTGACTTTAAATACACCTAAGTCGGAATTAAATTGCTTCAGCTCGGTAATACTCAACTGTCCAGGTACATCGTCTTCACCACGCACACCCAAACTCGCCTGTGTTGGGTAACGTAAGCCGATGTTTTCTAAGTTACGGCGGTTGACCTCCATCACCTCCACTTCAAGCATGACTTCGGGCTCAACCAGATCTTGCGAAGCAATCAACTTTTCGGCGGTTTTAATCGACGCTAAGTCATCACGCATCACCAAGGTATTTAATGTTTCATCGATATAAACATCTTCCACCCTCAACACGGTTTTGATGAGCGCCATCGCTTGTTTAGCATCCATATTGTTAAGGTAAAAACTGCGAACGTAGAGTTCTTCGTATTCTTGTTTTCGACTTAAGGGATAAATCAATAAGGTATTGGCATTGATGATTTTTTTACCCAATTGATTGGTGGTCAAAATAGTATCAATGGCATCGCTAATCGGTGTGTCACGCAGGGTGATGCTGGTAAGCATGCTGTCACTGAGTTCACGATCAAAACTAAAGTTGATGTCGCCCGCGCGACCAATATAGTCAAACACTGATTTTATCGGCGTATTAGAAAACTCAAGGCTGACAGGGGTTTTAAAGGCTGTTTTAATTTTCGGTGTGGCATGAAACTGTTTAATGGCCTCTTCGTCCAACTGCTCAAATAGCTGACGGGCTTCTTCATCACTGGCATCCTCGGCGAGAACCACACGAATCAAAGCCCTTGCTGTATCAACGTCGTCTTCAGCCATCGCTTGCTTAGCCGTGTTTAATAACGACTGGTGCTTTTGAGCAATGCTGACTTTTTTCAATCCATTCAAGGCGCGTTGGTTTTTAGCATCAAGCGCTAACACTTCACGGTAAATCGCTTCAGCTTCTGTCGTTTTATTCTGTTTCAACAGGGATTCAGCCGATTGAACCAACTCAGCCAATTTCAGATCATCTTGTAGCTTTAATGTATTTCGATATTCGGCATTAAGCGGATACTGCTGGGTCAACTGACGCAGTTTTTTAATGCCTTCATCGGCATTACCATAAGCAATTAATTGCTTGGCTTGAATAAACTCATCATTCACACCAAAGTGACTGCCTTGATTCGGTGTCAGGCTACAGCTTTGAATACCCAGCATAATGCTCAGACAAATCGCACTTTTACTACCAACAGTCATCAATCGCTGCTTAAACAAACTCAAAGTAATGCTCCTATTTGAACGCGTACCGAGCTATGTGTCGGTAGATTGAGTAATTCCATTTCGGTGGCCTGAATGGTGATCACCTTCCAGTTGCTATCCACAATGTCGCCCTTTTTCACCACAAATTTCTCCCGCCCATTCGTTAAAAAAATAGATACCTCACCCGCCTCGACGAGCTTGCCAATATAGGTAAAGGGATTGGCCGGTGTAGGCGGAGCCGCGTCACGCTGTTGAGTAGGGATGTTTTCTTCGACGGGTTTAGCAACAGCAAAAATATCCACATTGCTTGCCTCTAAGGTGTCTCTAAAAAAGCGGGGTTCGTGTTCAGTGGTCAAAGGTTGCTGAGGAGTGACAGCTACCCTCGGCGCAGGCGCAAGCCCATCACTGACCATCACCTCATCCTCGTGCTGATTGACCAGAAAAACCAGTACTAAGGTGATGGCTAAAGCTAACCACAATAACGAATCTTTCATCCTCGACATTACTGATTTCCCGAGGCTTTGGTGTACAAAATGAATTCGATATTGCTACTAACAAAATCGCTATTGATGTCATCACGACTAAAATTAATCTCCGACAAAGCCAAGCTCGGGTGCATATTCAGCAAGGTAGTGATTAACTGCCTAATGTCAGGGTAATGCCCATGAAGTGGGAAACGAATTTGGTTTTTCACCATGCTGGATTGCGGAATACTGCGTACCGAAAAATCAGAACGATTTACGCTAAAACCATGTGCTTCAATACTATCGAGTACATTGGCAAACATCGTATTGACGGTATTTTGTGAGGGCAATGCTGCATAAAAACGTCGTGCGATATGGGCGGAATCCCGTTGTTCCTGTTTTTCCGACACCAACGATTCTTGCTGTAGCTCTGCAATCTCAATGCTAAGTTGGTCGCTCTCTGCACGGCTGATTTGAGCGGTGACTAATAGCAAAACACTGATCAGTAATAGCGCAATCGACAGTTGCCCCTGCCAGCCGATACGTCGCAGTTGAAACAGGCTCCAATGACGTGCATTTTCGATGAGGTAATCTGTGCTCATCACGTTACCACCTCACTAGCAAATCAAATTCGGTGGCGGCGTGTCCGGCCACTCTGACAGCTTGCGTTGAATTCAAACTCACCGAACTAATGACATCTTGTTGCTTCAAGGCATCGATATACGATGTCAGCTTATCAACAGACACGGTGACAGCTCGAATACGGACCGATTTTGAGGTCACATTTGGCTCAACAGACAATAACTGAATGTCTTGAGAGTCAGCCATTTCCAGTGCTGAAAAGAGTCGTGGCCAAGGACGCAGAATCGTCGCTATCGCTACATTGACGGCCACCACTTCCGCCTTTTCTTTTTCATTTAGTTTAGGTGGCGACGCAGATACGGTGACAGCATTTGCCAGCTCATCTCGTTGCTGCATCAATGCATTCGTTTCCTGTTGGTATTGCAGGTAATGGGCTACACAAACGCCACAGACCAACAGACTTACCAGCAACATAAGATGACGAGCTTGGTGATAATGTTGACCAGGCACAGCATGATTTAGGATGACTTTATTCATGAAGCAATTAACCTCGCAACGGGAGCGTCTTTCTCTGTCACAAAAATCGATTCAGCCGTTAAACGAATCACTCTGACGTGTTGCAGTTGGATGGCCTCAGACATGGATTTATCCGGCCAATGCACTAATAACGGTAATGGCATTCCTTTAGTGATGACGTTGGCCATAGCTTCATTCAACAAGGCTTCACGCTGAAGTAGCGTATTGATTTGGCTGCTGACATCGTTGGTTTGTTGAACACAGCGTATCCAGTGCCACTGCTTATCAACAATCATTGCCAGACTTAAGCGGTCATCCGTGACCACGGCCAAGCAACAACGTGATTCCAGTGATTGCTGTTTTATCACCTGCATGACCTGTTCAGTCACGGTCATCAAGTAAGGCTCTACTGCCGTCAAGCTGATGTTATGTGATGTCACCCCATCATCAATCGCCTGCAATAACGTTTTAGGAATCGCACTCGCCAGACTCGCTTGCCCATACTTAACGGGGCTCAAGCAGTGATGCCAATCGCTCATTGGCTCACCATAAATCGCCTTAAAGTGATGGGCTACAAACGCCTGACGTTCATCCTCATTACTAATCGCCGTATTCCATGGAATCACCGCGTATCGGACAAAATGCTCAGACAA
>DRHY01000267.1 GCA_011052985.1 Methylophaga thalassica | reverse complement strand
TTGATTGGTAATGATAATATCTTTGCCAATAATTCTTCTTTAGCAGGTCATGTTGAAATAGATGATTTTGTTATCCTCGGTGGATTCACGTTGGTTAGTCAGTTCAACTATATGGGATCGCATTCATTTAGTGCGATGGGCAGTGTTATATCTAGGAACGTACCACCATACGTATTGGTATCTGGACACATGGCAAAACCATTTGGTACCAATGTAGAAGGTTTACGTCGTCGTGATTTTAGTGATGAGCAAATAAAAAATATTAAAATGGCTTATAAGATGCTCTACCGGTCAGGACTGAAAATCGAAGAAGCACAGCAACAGTTGTCTGACATTCAACAAGTGTCAAATGAGATTACTATGGTGCTCGATTTCTTGAGTAAGCAAAAAGGTGGCATCATCCGATAGTGTTCGGATGAGGCCACGTACATTTAATCTATTCGTTATTTGGTGTAGAGCTGATTTTATGGATGCTCAAATCAGCTCCTTCATATTCTTCTTCTTGGCTTAGACGAAGCCCCATTATTACTTTCAGCAAACCATAAATCACGTATCCGCCAATGAAAGCGATGCTGATACCGAGTGTGGTTCCTATCAATTGAGAGATAAGACTGACTCCGCCCATACCTCCAAGTGCAACTGACCCAAAGATTCCTGCTGCAATACCACCCCATACACCACAAAGTCCATGTAACGGCCACACACCAAGAACATCATCAATCTTCCATTTGTTTTGAGTAAGCGTGAATGTGAAAACGAACAAGCCACCAGCAATAAGACCAGTCATCAGCGCTCCAAGTGGATGCATAACATCTGAGCCGGCACATACAGCAACGAGTCCCGCAAGTGGACCATTATGAACAAATCCAGGGTCATTTTTCCCCACCAATAACGAGGCTAAAATTCCACCGACCATTGCCATCAAAGAATTAACAGCTACCAAACCACTTATGCCATCGATTTCTTGTGCTGACATAACATTAAAGCCAAACCAACCCACCGTTAGAATCCAAGCGCCAAGTGCTAGAAATGGAATATTTGAAGGTGGGTGAGCAAAAATTTCGCCTCGCTTACCATATCGGCCATGTCTAGGCCCAAGTAGAATAACTGCGGCAAGAGCAATCCATCCGCCCACAGCATGGACAACCACAGACCCAGCAAAATCATGAAAGCCGTATGCGAAATGATGCTCAAGCCATGATTGAATACCATAGGCGCCGTTCCAGCTAATACCCTCAAAAAAGGGATAGACGAATCCTGCGATGAAAAATGTAGCGATAAGTTGAGGATTAAACTTCGATCTTTCAGCTATACCACCAGAAACAATAGCTGGAATGGCGGCAGCAAATGTGAGTAGAAAAAAGAACTTAACTAAGGAATACCCATTATTTTCACTGAGAACAGGTGCTGTATCAAAGAAATCGAGATTATAAGCGATAGCGTATCCGATAAAAAAGTAGGCGATAGTCGATATAGCAAAATCAACTATAATTTTTACTAATGCGTTTACTTGGTTTTTTTTCCTAACGGTACCTACCTCTAGAAAAGCAAATCCAGCATGCATTGCTAGCACCATTATGGCGCCAAGTAAGATGAACAACACGTCGTTTGGGGCTTGCATTATTGACTCCTTTATCAATTTTATAGCAAGCACCAAATTAGCAAGAGTTGCACCAAAATTATAATCATATATAAAACATAGGTATAGATTTACTATTGCACGATTATTAATATCATATTGACTCAATATGGTGCAGTTTTATCGTGTGCGTTCACATTTGGTGCAACTGTATTGTATTAGTGCATATGCGTTCTCCAACATGAGATCCACAACAGTGAGATAAAAACGTATAATTAGCCGCTTTGATGAACAAACATAAAACCTAGTTTAGGAGAAGGCATGGATATATACGCATCTGATGAGGAAAAAGCAGAAGCGATAAAGCAATGGTGGCGTGATAATGGTCGTTCTGTCGTTGTCGGTGTCGTTTTGGGTATTGCATCCATATTTGGTTTTCGTTACTGGATGACTCATCAGCAGACTCAATCAGAGCAAGCTGCTGTGCTCTATCAACAAACTATCATCGCCATTAATACAGATAATGGTGAAACGGCCAAAAGCTCTGCCGAAACATTAATGAAAAATTATCAAAGCAATGCTTACGCTACATTTGCAGCTATTGAGTTAGCCAAATTAGAAGAGAGCAAGGGTAACTTTGATGCAGCGCAAGACTACCTTAAATGGGTTAACACAAATGCTGATTTAGACAGTTATAAGCAACTCGCTTTGTTGAGACTTGCCAGGTTGTACTTTGAACAAGCTAGTTATGATGACGCCCTTAACGCAATTAACACAGCTAGCACTTCTGCTTTTGCTTCATTATTTTCTGAGTTAAAAGGAGATGTGGAATTGGCTATGGGGAATCAAGCTGAAGCATATGTTTCATATAAAACAGCGAGAAACGGTCTGAACTCTGGAGAGCCCAGAGATAGATTGTTGGAAATAAAAATGGCTGATGTGGCGGCGTCTGATGAGGGCTAATTCTTTATTTATAACACTTCTCCTTATATTCAGTTTATCTGCTTGTAGCACGGTTAGCGGTTGGTTTGCAGAAGATAGCTACGAAGAACCACCAGAGGCATTAACTGAGTTTACTGCGGAATTTGAGCCACAAGTTCTTTGGGATAAGTCCACAGGTGACGGGGCTGATGGAACCAAAACGAATCTGCCTGCTTGGTGGCAAAATGATCTATTGTTTACGACCGATATTGAAGGTGACATAACGGCAATTAATGCTGACTCTGGCAAAGTCGTTTGGGATAACGATCTTGATACGCGAGTCATCACTGGAGTCGGTGGTGGTATGGGTATGATTTTTGTCGGAACTCAAAAGGGAGTGCTGATTGCCTTACAGGAAACGGATGGCGCTGAACTCTGGCGTTCTCAATTGACCAGTGAAGTCTTAGCTCCTGCCACAGCATCAAATGATGTCGCTGTAGCTCGAACTTCTGATGGGCGTGTTACTGGCGTTTCTACCCTAGACGGAAAGGTACTTTGGTCATACCAACGCTCTGTTCCGTTGTTAAGTTTACGTGGTGTTAGCCGACCCGTCATCGTCAATAATGAAGTCATTGCTGGCTACGACAATGGTAAGTTAGTGGCTCTATCACTTAGCGATGGGAAAGTGTTATGGGAAAATAGTATCGCTATACCAAGAGGCAGAACTGAATTAGATCGTCTGGTTGATATTGATGCAGATCCTGTCGTGAAAAATGACACCGTGTATGTAGTCACCTATCAAGGGCAATTAGCTTCCGTAGACCTGAATTCTGGTCGCGTCATGTGGTCTCGCGATATGTCTTCTGAAATTGGTCTTGATGTTGATACAGGCAATGCAGTTTATGTGACAGACCATGATGGTTACGTATGGAGTATACAAGACGGTAGTGGCGATGCCCTCTGGCGCCAAACACGCTTATTACGTAGACAAGTCACAGCCCCTTCAATTGCAGGTAGATACATTGTTGTGGGAGATCTAGAAGGGTATGTTCATTGGATTGCGAGAAATGATGGGCGATTTGTCGCTAGACAGCAGGTATCTGATGGTCCTATTCTAAGCCAGCCTCTCGTGATAAATGACATTGTTTACATCACGGCTGCCGATGGCCGCCTCACCGCTATAAGGGTACCTACTGAGTGAAACCCGTAATTGCCCTTGTTGGGCGTCCAAATGTTGGTAAATCAACACTTTTTAATAGATTGACGCGTAGTAGAGATGCCTTAGTTGCAGATTATGCTGGACTCACTCGTGATCGCATTTATGGTGTAGCAAAAGAGCCTGGTTACGATTTTATTTTGATCGACACAGGCGGTTTGACGGATCAAACTGACAATATGTCTGATTTGATGCGTAAACAAGCAAAACTAGCCATTGATGAAGCCGACCTGATTTTATTTATCGTTGATGGTCGAGCTGGTTTGATGCCTACTGATTCAGATGTCGCTCAACAATTGCGTAGCGATGGTAAGCCTGTTTGCTTAGTAATAAACAAAACCGAAGGCGAACTCAAAGAGATGGTCTCTGCTGATTTTTATGCGTTGGGTTTAGGTGAGCCACAAGTGATTTCAGCCACTCAAGGCAGGGGCATTGAGCAGCTACTTGAGCAAATCAAGGAGCGGCAGCCAAATGTAGTTAAACTTGACCCTGAAGAAAAGCCAGCCTTTGATGAAAATGAAATACGATTAGCTGTTCTTGGGCGCCCTAACGTCGGCAAATCCACGCTGATTAACCGTTTATTGGGCGAAGAACGCGTTGTTGCTTTTGATGAACCAGGCACTACACGCGATAGTATTCACATACCGTTTGAAAAAGACGGCGTTAATTACACCCTAATCGACACTGCAGGGGTAAGACGCCGATCAAAAGTCTCCGAGAAGCTGGAAAAATTCAGTATTTTGAAAACACTACAAGCGTTAGAAGATGCGAATGTAGTGATGCTGGTATTGGATGCACATGAGGGTATTGTTGAGCAAGACTTGCATTTGGCCGGTTTGATTATCGAAAGCGGACGAGCTGTTGTTATTGCTGTTAACAAATGGGATGGTTTAGAAAAAAGTGAACGCGAGTGGGTAACAACAAACATTGAGCGTCGCTTGCCTTTTTTAAATTTTGCCAAGACGCATTTTATCTCTGCACTTCATGGAAGTGGTGTTGGCTTGCTTTTCAAATCAGTTAGACAAGCATTCCAGTCTGCAATGACAAAAGTGCCTACATCCAGATTGACGCGTGTACTCGAAGACGCCGTGGCTGATCATCCACCGCCGCTGGTACGTGGTCGTCGAATTAAGTTTCGATACGCACATTTGGGCGGCAAAAATCCACCAAGGATTATCATCCATGGTAATCAAACTGATGCAACGCCAAATAGTTATAAACGTTATTTAGAAAACACCTTTCGTGATGTGTTGAAGTTGCAAGGAACACCTGTCATGATTGAGTTCAAAACGAGTGAGAATCCTTACCGGGATAAGGCGATGAAAAGTGTGTCACAAACACCATCAACGAAAAAACAACGTCCCCCAAGGAAAAGTCGCAAAGACTAGAGAATGCCGGGATCATCGCTCATTAAGTTGTCTAAATTATTGAGCTGGTCCCTAATTTTCCCTCGCATATGCAGCTTTTCTCTAGCTGCGACAGGTAAGTCGGTAAAGAGAATGACTTGTTTCTCAATCAACGTCTCTACGATATCTTCAATAACACGGATAAGTGACAAGTCGGACGAATTCAAGGCCGAAAGGCTGTCATCTCGGTTATTTGTTTGCGTTAAGAACTGGATTAATTCAGGGGAGGTAATTGACAGTTCCTCTTGAGCATCCTCTCTTGATGTGTCGTAGACACCATCAATGTTACCTGCAGTATCTCTTCTGATATAAACCATTCTGATTTATCCTTTTTAATTCATTGTCTAACTAATTGACCACAATCTTAATCTGGACTTTACAGAGAATGAAAAAACTGTGAAACTCTTCACGTTTATTTGTCAGTTGAAAGTCATCGATGGATCCGGAGCATATCATCAATTCACGCAATCAATCAGAGTGGCAAGAGCATGATAGTCATCTAACTCACGATGACCCACTGTTAGGCTGTCTCACGGTGTTATCCAAGATTTTAAGTAAACCGCATAGTCCAGAATCTTTGGTCGCGGGGTTGCCTTTAGTTGATAATAAGCTCACACCAAAACTATTTCCTCGTGCTGCAGAAAGAGCTGGACTTTCCTCTAAAATCGTTAAACGACGATTATCAAAAATTTCAAACTTAGTATTACCTGCCATTATTCTGCTCGATGATACTAACGCTTGTATTTTACTGAGTATTGAAAGCAATCAGGCAACAGTGATTTTCCCTGAAACTGGCGAGGGTGAGTCAACAATCAAACTGGAGGAACTCGAGGCAATCTACACCGGGTTTAGTATTTTTATCAAATCGGTACACCAATTTGATAAACGTACTGAGTCTTCAGCTATTCCAAGAGCAAGTAATTGGTTTTGGGGCACGATCTCTCGATTCTGGCCTGTCTACAGTCAAGTGTTTATCGCTTCTATTTTGGTGAATAGCTTTGCATTGGCTTCCCCATTGTTTGTGATGAACGTATACGATCGTGTTGTACCTAATCAGGCAATAGAAACGCTCTGGGTATTGGCAATCGGTGTGGCCACAGTGTTTGTCTTTGATCTACTCCTCAGAACATTGCGAGCTTACTTCATTGATGTCGCCAGTAAAAAAGCCGATATCATTCTCTCAGCTACGATATTTGAAAAAGTATTAGGCGTTAAGATGGCTTCACGTTCTAACTCCGTAGGGTCTTTTGCTAACAGCATGCAAGAGTTTGAGTCATTCAGAGAATTTTTTACCTCAGCGACATTAACGACACTTGTTGACCTTCCTTTTGCTTTTTTGTTTATCGCGGTGATTTGGTTTGTTGCTGGTCCACTTGCTTATGTACCTTTAGCTGTTATTCCGCTCACGATTCTGGTCAGTCTAGCTATTCAAATTCCACTGGCAAAAAATGTGAAGCTATTATTCCGGCATTCTGCTCAACGGAGTTCTACGCTGATAGAAACATTGACAGGTTTAGAGACGATAAAAAGCATTGGTGCTGAGTCACCCCTTCAGCGTAAATGGGAACAGACCATTGGTTTTATGACAAAGTACAGTCAAAAAACCCGGATATTATCGACCACAGCAATAAACTTTACTGCTTTTCTCCAACAAATGGCTTCAATTACAGTCGTTGTCTTTGGTGTCTATTTGATTACCGAAAATGAAATTACGATGGGTGCTTTGATAGCGAGTACTTTGCTAACGGGTAGGGCGCTGGCACCAATGGCTCAGTTAGCAGGTTTACTCACACGCTATCATCAGTCACGGGCTGCATTGCAATCATTGAATAGCCTGATGTCACTTCCTGTGGAAAGGCCATCAGGTAGAGAGTTTTTACATCGTCCTGCATTTAATGGTGGGGTGGAATTCAAAAAAGTCACATTTCGTTATCCAGAACAGCCAATTGATGCACTTAAAGACGTCTCTTTTAAAATCGAGGCTGGCGAAAAAGTGGCATTTATAGGTCGAATAGGTTCAGGTAAAAGCACAGTTGAAAAACTTATTCTTGGTTTATACGAGCCAGAGGATGGTGCCATTTTGCTAGATGGCACTGATATCCGTCAGATTGACCCAGTCGATTTAAGAAAAAATGTTGGTTACGCCCCTCAAGATGTCGTGTTATTTTTTGGTAGCATCCGTGAAAATATCAGTATGGTAGCGCCATTTGCGGAAGATCATGAGGTACTAAAAGC
>DRHY01000266.1 GCA_011052985.1 Methylophaga thalassica | reverse complement strand
TCACATTCTCACGAGAAATCTGACTGGGTGTTTCTTGCATATTCACCGTGGCGACTTCAGAAAGCGGTACATAGCGACCATTGCTGAGTTGAATAGGAATATCAGCCAAGCCTTCAATATCATCACGCTGCTCAGTAGCTAGTCGTGTCACCAGTTTAAAATTACGTGCCCCTTCATAGATCACACCAAGCTCTTCACCGCCCATAAAGGTAGCAATCACATGCTGAAGTTCATCAACAGTCAAACCGTATCGAGCTAATGCCATTCGTTTCGGTTCAATTGAAATCATTGGCAAAGCATCAGTTTGCTCTACACGGGCATCAGCAGCCCCTGGTATCTGATTAAGCTCAGCTAAAATAATCTCAGCTGTGCGATTCAGTTGTGACAGGTCATCACCAAAGACTTTAACTGCGACGTCAGCTCGAACACCAGATATAAGCTCGTTGAAACGCATCTCTATCGGCTGGGTAAACTCATAATTATTACCCGGTAATTGTGTAATATCTTCCTCGATTTTAGTCAGCAATGCGTTCTTGCTTTGCGCTGGGTTAGGCCACTGTTCACGTGGTTTCAAAATAATAAAGGTGTCAGCGACATTAGGCGGCATGGGATCTGTCGCGACCTCGGGTGTGCCAATCTTGGCGAACACATTCGCCACCTCATGAAATCGTTTGATTCGTTTTTCAAGCAGAATTTGCATGTCTATAGATTGCTGCAAACTTGTGCCAGTAGTTCGAAGAGCGTGCAGTGCGATATCACCTTCGTTGAGTTGGGGTACAAACTCTGTTCCCATCTTACTGGTGAGAAAGCCAGCTCCTACCACGGCAATAAAAGCCACCAATAGGATAATCCAGCGGAGCTTAAGGCTGTGTATTAAAAGAGGACGGTAAAGTGATTTCACCGATGTCACAACGATGCTCTCTTTTTCTTCAATTTTACCGTTTATAAATAGTGCAACAGCCGCTGGTACAAGGGTTAATGTCATCAGCATCGCGGCCAATAGTGCAATGACAACTGTTGCTGCCATAGGTGTAAACATTTTTCCCTCAACACCGGTAAAACTAAACAAAGGAATATAAACGACAGTGATAATCAACATGCCAAACAAACTGGGTCTGATCACTTCATTACTAGCGTCAAAAACAATCGCTAATCGTTCGTTTAACGGTAATGTCTCCTGTCCTTTTTGAGCTAAGGACAACCGCCTGATAGCATTTTCAACAATGATGACCGCTCCATCCACAATCAACCCAAAATCTAATGCTCCAAGACTCATCAAGTTGGCAGATATACCCGCTTGAACCATGCCCGTAATAGTCGCCAACATCGCCAATGGAATAACAGCAGCAGTGATTAATGCTGCTCTAATATTACCTAGTAGTAAAAACAACACCACAATTACCAGCAAGGCACCTTCAAGTAGGTTCTTTTGCACGGTTGCTATTGCTTTATCTACTAACGTTGTTCGGTCGTATACCGCATTAGCCACTACACCATCAGGCAATGATGTTTGTATAGAAGCCAATTCATTGGCCACACGTTTTGCTACATCACGCGCATTTTCGCCTATTAACATCATGGCAGTTGCCATCACTGTCTCATGGCCATTTTGTGTGGCAGCACCGGTTCTAAGTGTGTGGCCAATCGCTACATCTGCCACATCGGCAACGGTGACAGGTATGGTATCAATAGCTTTAATGACTACCTGCTCGATCTCATGGATGCCGTTTAGTTGCCCTGGCGATCTGATCAAAAGCTGTTGCCCATTTCTCTCTACATAACCTGCGCCACGATTTGTATTACTTCGTTTCAAGGCCTGATTTAGCGCTTCTAGTGTCACGCCAAACTGAAGCAGTTTTTGTGGCTTGGGCATCACATGATATTGCTTATCATATCCACCCATGGTGTTAACTTCAGTTATCCCTTTGACTTGCATTAGCCGGGGCTGAATGATCCAGTCTTGGATTTCCCTCAGCGCAGTTAAGTCGTATGGTTGGCCATTTTCTTGCTTTGCCTCTGGGGTAGCAGATACCGTATAAACAAAAATCTCACCTAGACCTGAAGCGATAGGTCCCATCTCAGGTTCCAAACCGACGGGAAGCATATTTTTTATATTTGCCAGCCGGTTAGTTAACCTATCTCGAGCAAAATAGAGATTTGTCCCCTCTTTAAATACCACGGTCACTTGAGACAAACCATAGCGTGAAATAGAGCGTGTGTAGTCTAATCCGGGCAATCCAGATAAGGCACGTTCAATTGGATAGGTAATACGTTGCTCAGCTTCAAGTGGCGAATAACCTGGCGCTTTGGTATTAATTTGCACTTGAACATTAGTGATATCAGGGACTGCATCAATCGGTAACTGTTTGTAGCTCCATGTACCGACAAACACAAGCAGTACAATTAAAGACAACATTAAACTGCGTCGCTCAATTGAGAGACGTAAAATCGAACTAATCATTAGCGTCTCCTAATTAATGTGAGTGGGCTGCGCCAGCTTTTTCAAGCTCGGCTTTTATCAAATAACTATTTTTGATAACAACCTCATCGCCGACGGCAATGCCATCCATAACAGACGCAAAATGATCATCTTGTATGCCCAAAACGACCGGCTTTACTTCGTAGACATCACCCTGTTTGACAAACACAACCGTCTTACCTTCTACCTGCTGCAGTGCTTGTTTAGGTAAACGAATCGGCACAGATTCTGAACGCACACTCACCTCAGCTTCAATCATTAAGCCGGGAAACCAATATGAGGAAGTATGGGTAAACTTCACGCGTGCAATACGATACGGTGCTGATTCATTACTGGGCAATAATTGAGTAATTTGGCCTTCAAGCTGATGATCAGCCGTTTTCAGCCTGACTTGTTGGCCTAGTTCAATATTGGCCACTTGTGAAGGGAAAATACTTATTTCAGCCCATAAGGTTTTCGTATTTGTGATAGTAAACAAAACTTGCTCATTAGCTACCTCACCGGCATTCGCATGTTTAGCAATCACAAGCCCCGTTAGTGGCGACGTAATCGTGTAAGTCTGCAGGCTTGTATTTGATTCAACTAAGGCTAGCTTTTGTCCCTTTTTCACAGCATCACCATATTGCACATACACTGCCGTGATTCGACCAGGAAATCGAGCCGTTATATGACTGGTATTTTCAGGTGATAAGGTGACGTCGCCATAAAAGGTTTGCTTCTGACTGATAATACCCTCGCCGACTTTTGTCGTCACAATCTCATTCAACATTGCCATATCAGACGAGATGCTGACTTGGTCATTGTCATCATGCGCATCTAACGCAGAGTCCGATGCTTGATGATCGTGCTCAGTATCTCCGTGTTCACCATTGTTGTGTTGGTGTTCGACTAGGTGTTTTTGCTGTTGTTTAGCGCTTACAGTAGAAGTTATAGATGTTAGAATCATCATGATAATTAACATCACATAAATGTTATTAATAATTGTATTTATTGAAGTTTTATTTATATTAAATTGCATTTAATTACCCTCCACCATCATAAATAATGGCTGTGCAGTGAGCTGCTCTATTTCAGCTGTGTAGAGTAATGCCGCTTCTGCTGCATCGATACGGTCCTGCTTAGCAGCCAATAACTCTTGTCTCGCTGTTAAGAAATCTAAATAGCTGTATAGGCCTCGCTGATAGGCATACTTTGTTTGTTGCAGACTTTTAGTCAGATTAGGAATTATTTTTTGGGC
>DRHY01000265.1 GCA_011052985.1 Methylophaga thalassica | reverse complement strand
GCTAAATTCGTATCCGTTTTCGCCGCCGACTACGACTGTCGCGTTAGCTGCACCAGCAACTGTTAAAGCTGCTGCACCGACCAATGTAGCCAGTGTTGTTTTTTGTAATGATTTCATTCTGCTTCACCTTCTAATTGTTAACAGATTATTAGTTTGTCTCTCTTGTAACCGTCGTTATTCTCGGTTGCTGACTAATTTTGCATAAAAAAAACAACACTGGCTACATTGGTCGGTGCAGCAGCTTTAACAGTTGCTGGTGCAGCTAACGCGACAGTCGTAGTCGGCGGCGAAAACGGATACGAATTTAGCGTTGACGGTAACATCAACCAATTCTTTATCGCTAGCAACCAAGACAGCGCTGGCGGCGCTTTCGATCAAGATAACCAACAAGTCGCTAACGGTCTTTTACCTACATTCTTCGGCTTCAACGTATCAATGCCAGAAGTTAATGGTCTAAAAATCGGTGCTCGCGTTTCTATCTCGCCATCTACAAATAATGGCAGTTATGTTCAAGACAATGCTGCAATGGAGCAACGTGAAGCGTTTGCCACTGTTGATGGTTCATTTGGTCAAGTCATGATTGGTAAAGGCCTAGGTCTATATGCCGCTAACAACATCTTATTAGACCAAACATTGTTTGGTGTAGGTGCTACTGGCGTAACTGCTTCTGGTGATCAAAATACTGGAACTACATCACTAGGTCGTATTGGTTGGGGTTATGAGTACGCTAACTGGCGTTCACAAATTCGTTACACCACTCCTGACATGAATGGTTTCAAAGCTGCTGTTGCGGTAATGGATTCAGATGATTTCCTAACTACAACTACTGCAGGTCAATTTGAGAAAGACGCACGTTACGAAGCATCATTAAGCTATGCAACAGCATTTGACGGCGGTTCTATGAAATTGTGGTTAGATGGTATGACTCAAGACGTCAGATACTCTAACTTAACTGGTAGTGAAACTTCTGACGCTTACACTGTTGGTGGTCAAGTAATCTTTGGTGGTATTGAAGCAGTAGCTGCATACTACGATAGCACAGGCCAAGGTGTTAACGGTCTAGGTACTGGTGCATTTAACACAAGCGGCAGTGCTCGTGATGGTGATGGCTACTACGCGCAGTTAGGTTACCGTTTCGCTGGCAAAACATTTGTTGCTGGTTCATATGGTGAATCTACTCTAGACAGAGATAACGGCAACACTAGCAATGGCGATGCTGCTGACTTAGACACTAACTCTATGACAACTATCGGTATCTACCATGATGTAACAGCTAACCTAAAATTGGTTGCTGAATACTCTATGATGGAAACTGAGTACTACAACCAATCATCTGATGATGAAGTTGATGTACTGTCTATCGGTGGTTTCATCAGCTGGTAAGCTAATCCGAAACAATTCGTATGAATTGATTCAAATGCTTGATAAAAAGCCTCAACCTTCGGGTTGGGGCTTTTTTTTGCCTCAAGAAAAGCAGGTCATGGTGGACTTGATTCTATTACCTACTCCTCAAGTTTCAATCTCAAAAGAGCGATCACTTTTGGGGCTTTGCGCCATAATGGGGTGTTATTTTAGTGCGAAAATGGATAAATTATTTCTGCAGTTAGCTTGCCTCACTCATAAAAAAACATATATTCCCCGCATCATTTTTTCGTTTAATTTTTACGAAAATCTAGCTATAGCAATCATTTAGCCACGATTTTTTTTTACTCATCGATTCCTCCTTCAATAATTCCCCATCAAATAGACAGGCTGGCATAGTCACTGCATTAGCAGTATTACCATAAAGGTAAATCGTAATACTCAAAGGAATCCATGATGATTAAGAAAAGTATGATTAGCACCTTATTTGCTGGCTTATTATTAGCTGGTAATGCCATCGCTGAACCGCTAAAGATTGGTTATAGCGACTGGCCAGGATGGGTAGCGTGGGAAATTGCTATCGAGAAAAAAATGTTTGATAAAGTCGGCGTAGATGTCCAATTCGAATGGTTTGACTATGTTGCGAGTATGGACGCTTTTGCAGCAGGTCAATTAGACGCTGTGACAATGACAAATGGTGATGCCCTCGTTACCGGTGCGACCGGCGCTCAAAATGTGATGATTTTGATCAATGACTACAGTAACGGCAACGATATGATTGTTGGTGCACCTGGTATTGATTCAATCAAAGATTTAAAAGGCAAAAAAATTGGTGTTGAATTAGGTTTTGTTGATCATCTTCTTTTACTGAACGGCCTTGAAAAAGCAGGAATGACCGAGAGTGATGTCAACCTTGTTAACGTACCAACCAACGAAACACCACAAGTATTAGCATCAGGCCAAGTGGATGCGATTGGCGCTTGGCAGCCTAACTCTGGCCAAGCACTTCAGCTTGTACCCGGTTCAAAACCTATTTACAGCAGTGCTGATGAGCCAGGTTTGATTTACGATGTGTTAGCTGTATCACCATCAAGTTTAGCGGCACACAAAGAAGAATGGAAAAAAGTGGTTGATGCTTGGTACATGGCCGTAGATTACTTAAACGATCCTAAAACGCGTGACGATGCCATCAGTATTATGGCTGCGCGTGTCGGCATCGACCCTGAAGAGTATAAAGGGTTCATCGACGGTACAAAGATTCTGACAAAAGCAGAAGCTCAAGCCTTCATGAAAAAAGCCGATGGCTTTGGTTCGCTTTACGGCTCTACAGAAATTGCTGACCAATTTAATGTAGACAACAAAGTTTATGCAGATAAGCAACCTGTTGATAACTATATCGATCCGTCTATTTTATTAGGCGAATAATCACCTAACTGAGTACCGGCAACCTGCCGGTACTCAATTTTCTTAAACGCATTTTTTTCCGTGTCGCTCGTCGGCAGGAGATCGCTTTGTCTGAATATTGCAAAGGTACTGAATCATGTCACTCTTTTCAGTTAACAAACCGCTAGAACCACGCAGCCGGAAAATTGTTGCAATGTGTAGCTTCATACTACCCATTCTTATCTGGTGCCTATTCAGCTACGTACCCTTCATCTGGCACCCTGATGTTGAGGTGACTAACCCAGGCTCAGTGAGTTATTTCCGCGAAGATATGTTGGTCGATAAAGCGCTGTTCAAACAAGAATCAGATAAGGCGGCCGCAAAAGGTGAAGCGTTGCCGGAAGGCATTCCAGCAAATCCTGTCTATCTCCCCGCCCCCCATGAAGTCCTGGTGGCGTTTTATACCTCATTTACCACCGCGCCCAAAAGAAGCAGTGAATTGTGGTTGCATGAGAGTTTATGGAGCAGTATCCAGGTCATCTTTTTTGGCTTCTTACTTTCTTCCATTATCGGTATTCCGCTGGGAATTTTAGCGGGAACATACGACTTTTTCTCACGGTTATTTGAACCGTTTATCGAATTCTTCCGCTACCTGCCTGCCCCCGCGTTCGGGGCGCTGGCAGTGGCTGTACTGGGCATCTATCAGGCACCGAAGATTGCCATCATTTTTATCGGTACCTTCTTTCAGCAAGTACTGATTGTGGCTAATACCACTCGAAAACTGGACCCGGCTCTACTAGAAGCAGGACAAACCCTCGGTGCAAAAAATCGCTCTATGTTATTCCGCATCGTATTGCCAGGCATTTTGCCAGACTTATATCGCGATACCAGAATTCTGCTGGGTTGGGCGTGGACTTACCTGATTGTGGCCGAGTTGATTGGTACAAGTTCAGGTATCACTTGGTTTATCACTCAACAAGCACGCTATAAAAATTTCGACAATGTGTTCGCTG
>DRHY01000264.1 GCA_011052985.1 Methylophaga thalassica | reverse complement strand
TGTCCATAAGTGAATTAAACCGGCGGTGTCTGACCAAGTTGATTCTGCGGTGAATAAGGCTGGGATGGTGAACCAATCGAAGACATTCAAGCCATCGCCCTTAATTGTCACCATTAAATAGCCACTGATAACGATCACTATTGTCGCCATATTCATCAATTCATGGACACATTTTGCAGCAAGATATTGCCATACTGGGATAGTACGAATTCGTTTGATTGGCGTTCGACATAATGTCCAAATAAGCCGAGCAATGACGAGTACTACTGTTATCACACCAAAGCCCATATGCCACCAAGGTGCTCTGTAATACCAATCGTCGTAATAGCCTAGAGTCACCATCCATAAGCCTGATGTAAATAGGCCGACTATGAATATAGCTATAGACCAATGCAATACAATTGATAAAACATCATAGCGGCCCAATGCTGATTTAAACGATTCCATTCTTTCACTCTGCAAATTTGATGTTGAATACTGACAGACTAGCTTAGTTAAAAGTTTCTTTATTTTTCAAATTTATTGACGACGTCTTTTCTTACCCGCGAGCTTACCTGGTCGAGTATGTTGAGTCTTAAACGATTGTGTTTTTGCTTTCCGAGTAACGCGTCGCCCTTCACCTAGATCACCCGTGCCAGCTGGTTGCCATGATGGGATGAGGTGTTTTTTACCATTACCGATAAGGTCAGCTCTGCCCATTTTTTTTAATGCTTCACGCAACATAGGCCAGTTTTCAGGATCGTGATAACGCAAAAATGCTTTATGCAAGCGCCGTACTTTCAATCCCTTAGGCACCTCAATATCACCTCCCTTTCTTCTGACTTTATGCAAGGTATCTTTACCTGAGTGATACATTGCTGCAGCAGCTGACATCGGAGATGGTAAATAGGCCTGAACTTGATCCGCCCTAAAATCATTCCGTTTCAGCCAAATGGCCAAATTCATCATGTCTTTGTCTGTTGTACCGGGATGAGCGGCAATAAAGTAAGGAATTAGATACTGTTCTTTGCCAGCTTGTTTAGAGTAGGTATCAAACATTTGTTTGAATTTGTCATATGTACCGATACCAGGTTTCATCATTTGTGATAAAGGGCCATCCTCTGTATGTTCAGGAGCGATTTTCAGATAACCACCGACATGATGTGTGACCAACTCTTTCACATATTCAGGTGATAGCACGGCTAGGTCATAACGTAATCCTGAGGCAATCAAAATTTTCTTAATGCCAGGTAAAGATCGTGCTCGTTTATAAAGATTAATTAAGGGAGTGTGATCTGTATTTAGGTTTTTGCAAACGCCTGGATAAACACATGATAAGCGACGGCAACTAGATTCAATTTCTGGGTCATTACAGGCCAGTCGATACATATTAGCCGTCGGACCACCTAAGTCGGATATGATCCCGGTAAAGCCAGGGGTGGTATCTCGAATAGCCTCAACTTCTTTAATGATTGAATCTTCTGAACGACTTTGAATAATACGGCCTTCATGTTCAGTGATTGAACAGAATGTACAGCCACCAAAACAGCCACGCATGATATTGACTGAAAAACGAATCATATCGTAAGCAGGGATAGTCATCTTGCCATAATTGCTGTGTGGAACGCGGCTGTATGGCAAGTCAAAGACCGCATCCATTTCTGCCGTTGTGAGCGGGATCGGTGGTGGATTTAACCATACATCCTGGTTGCCATGCTGCTGAACCAGCGCTAGAGCATTTCCTGGATTTGTTTCCAAATGCAAAATACGTGAAGTATGTGCATAGGTGACTTCATCATCTTTGACTGAATTGTATGATGGCAGACGAATAACGGTTTTACCTGCATTACGAGGTGAAATCCGATGGATTTTAATAACATTTGTTTTAGGAGAAGAAGTTTGTTCTGCTTTTTTTTCTTGCTCTGTTTTGGCCTTTTCATCAGCACAGCTTTCTTCTGTTTGCATTTGATAAGGATCAATTGGCGGGTTTAGCTTGCCCGGCGTGTCAACAGAAGTGGAATCTTTTTCCCACCATCCTTCACGCTGTTCATGTTTACATGTGTACGCTGTGCCACGAATATCGGTCAACTCATTAACCGCCTCGCCATTAGCAAGACGATGTGCAATTTCAACGACTTGTCTTTCACCATTACCGTAAACAAGTAAATCTGCTTTTGAGTCCATTACGACACTTCGGCGAACCTTCTCTGACCAGTAGTCATAATGCGCTATACGACGCAGACTGGCTTCAATACCACCAATAACAATTGGCACACCTTTGAAGGCCTCACGACAACGCTGACTATAAACAACCACACTTCTATCGGGTCTTTTGCCACCATCACCGCCAGCTGTATAGGCATCATTTCGACGGATTTTTCGGTCAGAAGTATAGCGATTTACCATGGAATCCATGTTGCCGCCAGTGACGCCAAAGAATAGATTCGGTTTACCTAATTTGCTGAAATCAGTTGTGTTGGTCCAATCGGGCTGAGAAATAATGCCCACCCGAAAGCCATGTGACTCCAGTAGGCGACCAATCAATGCCATACCAAAACTGGGGTGGTCGACATAGGCATCACCAGTAACAATAATAATGTCACAGCTGTCCCAACCGAGCGCATCCATCTCTTCACGGCTCATAGGTAACTCGGGGGCAATACCGAACCGATGAGCCCAGAATTTACGGTAAGAGAATAGATCTGGTGCAGACTGCATGACAACCCCAAAGGAATAAAGGAAAAACCGTGCTTATTCTATCAAACTCAAGGGCATATCCGACAATTTTAATCAGGCATTATTCCGTGATTGTAACGGTAGTACCTTTTTTCACATAACGAAGTAACTGCTCTATCTCTGAATTCCGAAGTGCGATGCAACCTTTTGTCCAGTTAGCCATTTCATGAATTTCAATCTTCTCTTTGGTTTCAACCCCGATACCATGAATACCAATCACCCCACCAAGCGAAGTATTTTGGGGTGGCATTTCACCATAGATATGTGCGTCGAGTATTTTTCTGTATTGCGTTTTTTTTATGCGCTTATCTTTCAGAGCATTGATTGCATCCCTAACACTAGGATAGTCAAGCTGAATAAAGAAATGAAAACGGTCACTGTCACGAATCTGTATGACATGATAGGTGCCCATTGGAGTGCGTTTATCCCCTTCTCTTTGTTTTCCTTTTCGTCCACCACTGCCCAAAGCAACATGAAATGATTTAATGGCTTGACCATTTTTCTCTACAAAAAGCAGATTTTTGGAACGTTCGATAACAATTTCGTAATCATCTCTCGCGATCACGCTTTGTGCAGTGAGTAAACATAATAAAAAGAAAACAAAAGTAGGTTTGAGCATAGAGTGTCAGTTATGGCTTTACAGTATTCAATTTGAGCAGAATAGCCCATCTTGAGATTGGGTCAAATAGCAAATAACCGATGGATAAAGTTTCGGTTCTGTCTAATTAGATTTTGTAGATATCGTGGTAAGTTGATCTGGTAGTGCATTTCCATTTCATCAACCTGTTTGCGTAACTGTTTCAATATGCTACTTTCGATATAAAACGCAGTTGCTAGAGCGATAACATTACCTTTGTTTTCAACAGGGAGAATCATTGGTGCAGAATCAAAACTATCACGAATTCTTTCCATCGTTGTTGAAAAGGCGGCGCGTTCGCTCCCCCATAAATTGACACTCATGACGCCATCATCACTGAGTAAGCCATTACAAGCATCAAAAAATGACTGAACGCCCACACTTGCCGCCATGCCATTATGATCGTAGGCATCAACTAATATTAGGTCATAACTGATATCAGAATTGAAATAGCGTTGCTTCACATAAAGGTAACCATCACCAATTTCTATATTAAGTCGAGGCTCATAAACGGGCACATTAAAAAACTGCTGTGATACATCAACCACATCTTGTCTGTATTCGACTACGTCAATCACACAGTCAGGAAAGTGGTGTAAGAGAAATTTAACTAATGAACCGCCACCAAGACCTATCACACAAACGCGCTTAGGATTAGGATTAAGTAACAAACATCCCATCATTGCTTGTGTGTAACTTAATTCTAGATGATGGGGCTGATTAAGACGCATAGCACTTTGTTTGGGCAGTGTACCAAAGTGCAATGAGCGCACATTACCACTATCGACAACCTCAATAATTCCTTCATCGGTCACAGACTGGTGTATCAATGTGCCATCGTATATTCGCATCAGTTTTCATCCTTGATCACAAAATGTCGGTACAACCACCCTTTTACGATACTGATGACGTAACGTTCTGAACCATAAAATTCATTCGTCGA
>DRHY01000263.1 GCA_011052985.1 Methylophaga thalassica | reverse complement strand
TATCGTATCATTTCGCGCTTCGTGGCTATATAGCTCAGCTGGTTAGAGCACATCACTCATAATGATGGGGTCCCTAGTTCGAATCTAGGTATAGCCACCACAAACATTAAAAACCTGCTTTCGAGCGGGTTTTTTTGTGCCTGTTGAAAACGCCTCTTCCAGATAGCGATCTTGCCGAGCCTATACATCGACTATCGCCACTAAGTTATTTCACTTTTTTCTGTTCCTATTGTTCTCAGCCCCATTGCGGAAAACGTTAAGGTTTTTAAGCAGAACAAGCACAGATCGCCATCTTACTGACGAGAATGAATATTATTATTTGTTGTTAGCGCTCGTTTCCACTTTGGCCTGACAACTTCAGGATTTTTTCCTATATTTCCAGAGCACATAGCGTAGTAAATTTACTCCATCAAGGTGAATATTTGTAAAAATGTGAAATCAGTCATAGAAACTATAAAAAAGACAGATTCGCATGATGGCACTGTTCACCTAGCTGAAACCTGCAAAGTTATTTGCAGTTGATGTAGACGGGAGAGAATCATTGACTAGCGCGGCCATTTATCCAGATACCAGCCTTGGCTATACCGAGGAAAAACGAAATAATGTCGTCACTGAGCTATATCAAGCACACAACTCTTGGCTATTTGCTTGGTTGAGAAAGAAGTTGGGTTGCAGCTTAGATGCAGCCGATTTGATGCAAGACACTTTTTCACGCTTATTACAAAAAAAAGATGACCTGACCACTATCAATGAACCACGTGCTTATCTCACTACGATTGCACATGGTTTGATGGTTAATCAATTACGACGACGAGAAATTGAGCGTGCTTATCTTGATGCCATCACAAATCTGCCTGAGAACGAGATGCCTTCTGCCGAAACCGTGAATATCATGGTGGAAACATTGACTAAGATCGACGAAATGCTCAGTGGTTTATCGAGTCATGTCAGACATGCTTTTTTATGGTCCCAATTAGAAGGCCTGACGCATGCTGAGATTGCTGCCAGACTCTCTGTATCGATCAGCTCTGTCAGACAATATATAGCCAAAGCGCTATTGCATTGCATGAAAATGGCCTAAAAGAATACATGTTGATGAAGCGAGTATGGCAATGACAGACCAGCACATTACAAATGAAGCGCTTTATGCTGCCACGGATTGGTTTGTAAAGCTCACCTCAGGTGATGAAACCGAACAAGATAAGCGTAACTGGCAAGCGTGGATAAACGATGACCCCACTCACGAATTGGCTTGGCAAAAAATCGAGGCGGTGACTCGGCAGTTTAGTGGCTTAGACTCTCAAGCAAGCAGTGTGGTACTCAATCGTAAACAGTCTGATCTGGCGTCGAACGATCGTCGACAAGCACTCAAAGCGTTCAGCGTGCTTTTTGTTGTTGGCTCAGCCAGTTGGCTCAGCTATGAAAAGAAGCCGTGGTATCTGTTAATGTCAGATTATTCGACGGCGGTAGGTGAAATTAAAAACATCACCTTAGAAGATGGCAGCCGTCTTGTGCTAAATACCAACACCAAAGTCGCTATCGAATTTAATGACCAAACAAGAGCAATTAGATTACTGCAAGGTGAGATCTTCATTGAAACGGCACAAGAGCAAGACCGCAATTATCGTCCTTTCAGTGTGATTACCAGTCACGGCAGGGTCACGGCATTAGGCACTAAATTTAGTGCACGACTTAAGTCTAAACACAGCTCTGTCAATGTGTATCAGGATGCAGTAGAAGTCAGACCTTGTGATGGCTTAGACAATACCGTCGTGGTCAATGCCGGTGAATTGGTGACATTTAATAGGGCCTTTTCTCAGCAGAAAAAGCTTATAGATAGTGCATCAATGGCATGGATAAATGGCTTTGTTATCGCCGACAAAATGTCATTGGCTGACTTTGTTGATCATCTATCACGTTACCATTCAGGCATCTTACGTTGTGATCCTGCTGTGGCTGATTTAACTATCTCCGGTGCGTTCCCCGTCAACGATCTTAATGCCGCCTTAACCAGTATCAGTTCGGTGTTATCAATACGAGTAGAACGTTATACCCGCTATTGGCTAACGATTAAACCTGCTTGATACATAACAATACGTTGGAGAGAGACTTGAATAGAACAACTAAAAATAGTGTTAAAAAGCAAACAAATACACTGTTTGTACCCTCGCAAATCTTACGCTCTGCTTTGATACGGAATGATGCAAGTTAATTATGGCTACCTCAACTATTCAATCGTTTAGTCAAACCTATGAAAACCACCATAGTTGGATCTATAACTGGCTATGTAAAAAGTTGGCCTCGCATCATGATGCCGCTGATTTGACGCAAGATACGTTCGTCAAAGTATTACAGAAAGACATGCCGGCAGACATTATCGAACCGCGGGCTTATTTAACCAAGATTGCTCATGACTTGATGGTGAATTTTTACCGTCGAAAATCCTTAGAACAGGCCTATATAGAAGCCATCAGTCAATTGCCTGAAGCTATCACGCCAAGTAGTGAAGAACGATTACTCTTATTAGAAACCTTGCAAGAAATTGACGAAATGCTCACTACATTGCCAGATCATGTCAGAGAGACCTTTTTACTCTCACAACTTGACGGCATGCGATATAAAGATATTGCTGCCAAGTTAAACGTTACCGAACGTACCGTTAAACGCTATATGGCACTTGCCTTTACCCACTGTCTCACTTTTGCTGCTTAACAATGTCTTTAAATCCAGCCGATATTCCCGAAAATGTCATTAAAGAAGTCGTCGTGTGGCTAGTGAAAGTGCAAGACGACGATTTAACCACACAAGAACAACAAACATTACTCGCTTGGCGAAATGAAAATCAGCTGCATGAACTTGCTTGGCAGCGTGCTGAAAACCTCGGCATGACCTTACAGAAAATACCACCAGATCTAGGTAAACAGGTATTAGGCCGATCAGCAACAATGGATAGGCGTGAATTTGCCAAACATCTTGGCCTGTTGCTCACCCTCGTTCCAATTGCTGGCCTAAGTTATAAATATGCCCCATGGCAAGCTGCTTTAGCTGACGTTAAAACGGCCACGGGTGAGCAAAAAACAATTCAATTAGCCGATGGCAGCCAACTCATACTTAACACCGATAGTGCCGTCGATATAGCCTTTAATGACACACAGCGATTGCTGAAATTATACCGAGGCGAAATCTATATTAAGACGGCGAAAGATTCAGCCCAAAGACCTTTCTTGGTACAAACTGCACAGGGTCAACTCCATGCTTTGGGCACTGAGTTTGTGGTGCGTCAGTACTCAGACTATAGCTATTTAGGGGTTATTGAGAGTGCGGTTGATGTCTTACCCAAAGACGACCCAAAGCAAAATCAGATCATTGAAAAAGGTCAACAAACACGGTTTGATTCGACAGGAATAGAGGCACCATCTCCATTAGATGATAATGCCAATGCCTGGATAAACGGCGTTATTTACGCCGACAATATGCCGCTCAGCGAGTTTATTAATTATGTAAAACGTTATCGAACAGGTGTGATCACCTGTGATGAATCATGTCATGACATTTATGTCTCAGGCTCGTTTCAAATTAATGACCCTGACCACATCCTGCAGGTATTAGAAAAAACAAGACCAATAGAAATTGAATGGCGAACTCGTTTCTGGGCAAAACTCAGCAAAAAACAACGTTAATTTAAAAAATCGTGTCCCCTTTTTAATCCTTAACTGACCTAGTAATTAAGAATCACTTAATTACCCAAGGTTAACCATGTCGAAACGTGAAATTTCCAGAGATAATAGCTTTATTAAATTCACCATCATCATTGCGATATTGGCTTTTTTCTATCTACCGCTGCTTTCTGCCGAACCAGTGCAACTCGCTGACAATGAACAAGGCAATGAAACAGAAAAAGCCAACCGTCATTACAATATTCCTGCTGGACCGCTCTCCAAAGCGCTATCAAATTATACCGGCAGCAACGGCTTAACCTTCTCGTTTGACCCTAGCCTAACCGAAGGCAAAACCACACAAGGCTTACAAGGTAGCTACAGTCTCGATCAAGGCTTTGAACAACTATTAAAAGGCTCTGGCCTGATTGTTATACCTGATACTGACGGTGGTTATTATTTACAACAATCCATGCCAGCCTTGGGTGATGATGCGATGATCACCGATATGGTCAATGTACGTGCACAGCGTTTTTATGAAATTGGCCCCTTGCCTGGGCTTGGACTCACCAAAGAAGAAATCCCTGCCAATGTGCAAAGCATTAGTGCAGAAGAAATAAAACAAGCGCATTCATTAAGCATGACGGATTTGTTTAATACAAAACTACAGGGCGTCACGGTTAATGATTACCAAGGCAATCCATTCCAGATGGATATCCAATATCGTGGTTTTACCGCCGGCCCACAAATTGGTACGCCACAGGGCTTGAGTGTCTTTATTGACGGTATCCGCGTTAATGAACCGTTTGGTGACGTGGTCAACTGGGACATGATTCCGATGAATGCCATTGCTAGTGTGGATCTATTTCCCGGCTCCAACCCCATCTTTGGTTTAAATACCTTAGGTGGCTCATTTGCTTTAAAAACAAAAGACGGCTTTAACAATACCGCCATGGACGCAGAGGTGCTTGCCGGTTCATTTGGTCGTAAACAACTGCAAATGGAAAATGGCTGGAATAACGGCACCATCGCTTTTTTTGGTGCCGCGAGTTTATTTGATGAAAATGGCTGGCGTGATAATTCACCAAGTGAAGTCAATCAGCTTTTCGGTAAGGCCAGTTACCGTGGTGACAAACTTGATTTGCATTTCAGCACGCTCATTGTTGATACCAACTTGGTCGGTAATGGCCTAATTCCGAGTGAAGAATATCGACAAGACCGAGCAGGGGTATTTACTGCACCAGATACCACTGAAAACAGGTTGCAACAATTTCAGTTAGCAGCTGCTTTTCAAGTGAACGATACATTCAGTGTTACTGGTCAGGTTTACCGTCGTACAAGCCGTCGAGATTCTCAAGGCGCTGATGTTTACACCGAATTTGATGGGCAAACTTTGAAACGTAATTTAGCCGATGGAGAAGAGTACACATGTCTTTTTGAATCCACCAATGATGAGGGACTACCAGACTATTACGTTTTGAGTGAGGCAGATTACTTTAATGTGTTTGGCGGTACTTACGGCTCAGTTGATGACGTAATGAACGAATTAGCTACTAACTACTCTACTGCATTTAATGGACCTCTACCCCAATTTTATGAAGATATAGCTGTAGGAAACTTTGCGGGAAGTAAAAATATTGAACAATCAGTTATTGTGAAACCTGGCACAGAACCTAACCCCCCTTATGTCACAGATAGTGTCAATAGTTATGACACTATTACAAACTTGTCTGTATTAGCTAAAGAGACTGATCCTTATGGGTATATTTATACAAGTGGAGCATATTTTTATTATGAAGATGGGGGTGCTAAAAACTATCTAATACTAAAGCCTTCTCTGAATGGAGATAAGTGCCAAGGCGATGCAAATGGTAATATTTTACTTGTAACAGGCCCTGAAGGGGGAGTGCAGACGGTTGATGGTGGTGATTACAGCGCTACCAATCCAGGCGTCGTGGATGGAACACCAACAGCTGTTTTAACAGATAATACTATTGATCAAGTTGTTGATGGGGCTTCACTGCAGCTAAATTGGAATACCGAAAAACATAAATTTATGGTGGGAGCGTCTGTTGACCGACCAACAGCTAAGTATGAGACTACACAACAGCTCGGTCTACTAACATCAGATAGAGAATTCTATTACGCCCCTAATGAAATAAGAGATCAATATATTGCTTCAGATATCGCTATTGCCAACAATAATTTTGAAGGCGAGCAACTGACAAAAAGTTTGTATTTTAGTGAAACTTGGAGCCCAGTTGAAACGTGGCATTTTAATGTGTCAGCTCGTTATAACGATACTCAAGGCGAAAATAGAGTTCGTTCTAGAACCTACGCAGATGGTTATCTCCCAACATTGGCAAGACTTGAGGCTCTTCCAGATTATTTTAATGTATGTCCACCTGGTGAGGAATGTGAAACAGGTTACTATCTGCCTGAAGGAATCGACCTTCTTAACCCTGAAGAAACGGAATCCTTTAGCTACTATTCACTCAACCCATCCTTTGGCGTGGCATGGCAGGCAACCCCAGAGCTAAATCTTTACTCCAATTTTTCACAAGGTGTGCGCGTTCCGTCGGTTATCGAGTTGGGGTGTGCATTAGATAAAACGCCTGTTTCTATTGGGGGAGGCAAAACAATTTTTAAAAGCCTGAAAGAGAATCGTAGTTGTTCTTTACCATCAACATTGTCAGGTGACCCTTACTTACCCCAGATTAAAGCCCAAACTGTTGAGATCGGTGTCAGAGGTATTATCGACAATTCTATTCAATGGAACCTATCGGCTTATCAAACCAACATCAAAGATGATTTGTATTTGGTTTCATACCCAGATAATCGAAATTTCTTCGATAGTATTGGGTCAACACGTCGTCAAGGGTTAGAAGCAGGTATCTCAGGCCAAAAAGGCAAATGGGGCTTTAGTGTTAACTACTCATTAACCGATGCGACATTTCAAGATAAATTCACTATAGCTGGTAATGATAATAGTAGTTCTTACGAGGATTACCTTGGCAATTTAAGCTATAGCCGATTGATTGATGTAGAGCCTGGCTCAAGGATGCCAGGTGTGTCTTTGCATAACCTTAATGCCACATTGAACTATCAAGTGACGCCTAAATGGACGGTGGGTCTCACCGCCGTTGCTCATTCATCCAGTTACGTTCGTGGCAATGAAAACAATGAACATCAAGCAGGTCAAATTATTTATGAGACTGTTGAAGTCGCTGGAAGCAATACTCTTGTGGCTAGAAAAGCAACTAACAATCCTGGCAAAGTCCCAGGTTATATGGTGTTTAACTTTCAGACTAACTATCAGCTAACCAAAAATTTCAGCGTTAATCTACTCGTCAATAATCTCTTTGATAAAGAATACTTTTCAGCTGGCACGCTGGGACGTAATCCATTTACACCTGGCACCTATGGTGCTAGAGGGCCTGATGGCTATAACCACAACTCACTTGAATGGAATAGCACAAACTTCGTGGCGCCCGGTGCACCCAGAGCCGCGTGGGTTAGTGTGAGGTGGCTATTTGATTAACAAAATGGATTAGGCAGACATTTGTGACTGCTCGGATCATCCCTTCTCTTCAAGCATCTGTGATTTGTCGATTTCAATGCTTGAATATGAAGCCTTCCGTGGAGTCCACAAATGCCTGATAACAGAGAAATAACGATTTTCATTGGAAATGAATCGAGCCTTCCCTTGAGATTAATCTAAAGGGAAGGGGAGCTTGGTAGTTGATAGAAATGATGTAAGCCTATTAATTGCCAGGCTATCGTTGTATGTCTTGATTATTATCGGCAGCATAAAGTCACTTTTTATCGAATAACTTCCCTCTGGACTCTCACCCAACCTATTTTAATTCGCCTGTCAGCCGGCATTTTTACTGGGCTCTAAAATAAAAGTATAAAAAAATGTAAATTAGTTCTAACACTTTTCAATTCTCGATTGGCATATCTAATACAAACAAGAAAATGTCGTCGGAGAGAAGAGTGAAATTGCATAACCCCACCCCGTGGTTAGTCACGGCCCTTACCCAAATAGCCTTTGTATGCATCATCACTCTGATGATGACCTTATCGTTGATCTCAGATGTTTTTGCTGAAGAAGACACCGGTCACTACGAACCCACACAACGTTATGCGATTCCTGCTGGTCCATTGGGTAAAGCAATTTCAGGTTATGCCGCCCAAAGCGGTGTGCGGTTAACCTTTGACCCCGCCCTTGCCGAAGGCAAAGAAACACAAGGCCTCTCCGGTGAGTTTTCGGTGAATGAAGGATTTCAAAAATTACTCGACGACAGTGGCCTAGAAGCCATTGACGATCAAAACGGTGGCTATTTTGTCGTGCCAACACAAGCAGACATCCCAGCTCTAGGTGACGATGCGATGATCACCGATATGGTCAATGTACGTGCAAGACGTTTTTATGAAGTTGGTCCACTGCCAGGGCTAGGCCTCACTAAAGACGAAATCCCCGGCAATGTGCAAAGCTTAACGGCAGAAGATATCAAAGAAGCCCACGCCCTAAGTATGACGGACTTGTTTAATCAGAAACTGCAAGGCGTCACGGTGAATGATTACCAAGGAAATCCCTTCCAGATGGATATCCAATATCGAGGTTTCACTGCCGGTCCACAAATAGGCACACCTCAAGGATTGAGTGTGTTTTTTGATGGTATTCGGGTAAACGAACCCTTTGGTGATGTCGTCAACTGGGACATGATTCCGATGAATGCCATTTCGAGTGTGGATGTGTTTCCAGGCTCAAACCCAATCTTTGGGCTTAATACCTTAGGCGGTGCATTTACGGTTAAAACCAAAGACGGCTTTAACTACACAAAAAGTGATGTTCAACTTTTAGCCGGCTCGTTTGATAGAAAACAATTACAAGTCGATAAAGGCTGGAATAACGGTACTATCGCTTTTTATGGTGCCGGTAGTTTTCATGATGAAAATGGTTGGCGTGATAACTCACCGAGTAAGGTCAATCAAGTCTTTGGTAAGGCCAGTTACCGAGGCGACAAAATAGACATGAACCTCAGTACTCTAATCGTCAAAACGAAACTAGTTGGTAATGGCTTAAGCCCCGTTGAAGAATACGAAGATGACAGTGAAAGTGTTTTTACCGGACCCGACAAAACAGACAATGATCTACAACAATTTCAACTCTCTGGTGCCTATCAGGTAAATGAGATGTTTAGTGTCACAGCACAAGTTTATCGACGTAACAGTGATCGGCATCAGATTGGGTCGGATGTCATAACCGATTGGGATGATGAGCTAGTTGCTAAACGTTTACCGGCTGAGGGTGAGGAATTTACTTGTTTGTTTAACAGCACTAATGAATATGGTTTACCTGACTATTATGTTGTTGCCATTGACAATTATGAGCCTGACGTTAGGGACGAATTTACTTTTGATAATGATGGCTCAATCTTTATATATGATGATTCTTATAGCCTTAGCAAGGAAGATTTTGCAACAAAATATGCAAATAATAAAAACACAGAGTTACCAGATGATTTTCTGAATGCTTACCGTGGTGTTTATCAGCAAAATAAAAATTTTAAAGAATCGGAAACTTATAATCGGGATGAAACGAAATATAAGGTTAGCGGACCAGAAAGTGCTGAATATTATGGTGAGAACTCATATCGAGTCGATTTTAAAGCTGACTTAACACGAATTACCAGTGACCCCTCTGGGGTGATTAATACCGATCAAAATTACTTTTTTACGACAAAAAAAGATCCTATTACAAACAACGATGTTATCTATAAAAACTATGTAATGCTAGCAGCGGCAGTAAATGAAACAGATTGTTTGACAACTCGTGCGTCTGTTGAAAAGTACGAACTTACCGATGATGATGGTAATCCGATTACTATTGATGGGGCTTATGGATATAAAGATGGTGTTGTAGGAGCTCAGTCTGGTTATATACCAGGAACACCAACAGCGATTATTACCGATAATCAAATTACTCAAAGCACCGATGGTGCTTCTATCCAGTTTAACTGGAATCTGGATAAACATAAATTTATGGTCGGTATGTCGATTGATGATGCCAGTGCTGAATACCGCAATAGCCAACGATTAGGCTTTTTTACTGCTAACCGTGAGGCTTACTTAGATCCAGATAGCGCTCACCCACAATTCTTAGCGGCCTTTGATCCACTGGAGAACAGTAATTTCAGTGGCACTAATACGACCAAAAGTATCTACTTCAGTGAAACCTGGAATCCGATTGAGAATTGGAACTTTAATTTCTCAGGGCGTTACAACGATACCAAAACTAAAAGTAAGATTGCCACACGTTATGGACCCAAGGGTGCCAATTATTCTGTTACCGACTTAATTGGTGAGCCGGATCAATACAATGTCTGTCCTGATGGGGATTGTACGGGTGTCGATACCAATTTCACACGTTACCGCTTGGATGACACATTAGAAGAAGCTGAAACAGAAGAGTTTAGTTACTATTCCTTTAATCCATCGATTGGTGCCACTTGGCAAGCAAAAGAAACACTTAATGTGTATGCAAACTGGTCACAAGGTACCCGTGTCCCCAGTGTTATTGAGTTAGGTTGTGCTGCCGATCATACACCAACCGGTGTTTACTATGAGGATGGGCAAGGCGGTCAGTATGAAATACCCAAAAGTGTCTTAGAAGAAAGAACTTGTTATCTGCCTAATACGCTGTCAGGCGATCCGTATTTACCTCAAATTAAAGCCACGTCATACGATATTGGGGTTAGAGGCATTATCGGTGAAAACATGCAATGGAATCTCGGTGCATACCAAACAGACCTAAAAGACGATATCTACTTTGTTGCTGTAGGTGGTGGGTCGGGTTTTTATGACACGATTGGTGATACTCGCCGTCGTGGCATCGAGGCAGGTTTATCAGGCCAAAAAGGCAAGTGGGGCTTTAGCGTTAACTATGCGCTGACAGAAGCGACTTTTGAAGATCCATTTGTCATGATTAGTGATGATAACGGCTCCGCTGTGTTTGATGGCACCCTGGGAGCTCAAATTATTACAGTTGATAAGGGCGACACGATGCCAGGTGTTTCTCGTCATAATGTTAATGCCACCATCAATTACGAAGTCACCCCTAAATGGTTAGTCGGTTTTAGTGCGGTGATGCACTCTGGCAGCTATGTGCGTGGCAATGAAAATAATGATCATGAAGTAGGGCAAGTCCAATATCGTGAGCTTGGTGGGAAAAAGGTGCCGCGCCGCCCAATGAGCAACAAAGGCGAGTTACCCGGCTTTGCTACGTTTAACTTCCAAACCAGCTATAAATTCACACCCAATATGACGGCGACATTCCTAGTCAACAATGTTTTTGATAAAGAATATTATTCGGCCGGGCGTTTAGGGCGTAACCCTTTCTCACCCAGTGTAAATGGCGCACGTGGGCCTGATAACTACAACCATAATTCCAATGATTGGCTGAGTACGAACTTTATTGCCCCAGGTGCACCTAGAGCTGCTTGGCTGAGCCTAAATTGGCAGTTTGATTGAGAGATGACAAGGATAACGCTAAAAAGGCAGACATTTGTGACTGCCAGAAAGGATTCATCTTCAAGCATTGAAATCGACAAATCACAGATGCTTGAAGTGAAGGGGTGAATCGGGCAGCCACAAATGCCTGTTTATTGTAGCTCGTAAGGAGACACATATGAAACACAGCACGTTAAAACTCACTATGCTTGCAGCATTAGGATTTACTGTTACGCAGGCAAATGCATTAGGTCTGGTAGCGTTACCCGATACAGGGTTTGCCAGTTCTGCGTATACCAACTGTTATAACGATGGCAGGGTTGTGCCACCAAGTAATGCCGATGATGTGAAAGGTAATTTTGGTTCTTACCCTATTGCATCAGCTAATGAGCCATCAACGACGAAGAATAATACCTGTTATGTTGCCCCGCCATCCAGCGAAGCTAGAGCACCGGTTTCAGGTTATTTACCAGCAGGCGCAAGAACTTCGGATATTACGTCAGATGGTGAAGTTATTGGAACGTTAGTTGATCGTGTTTGGAGAAATGCAGCTAAGACGATGTGTATCTTTGGTACGCGAGTCACGATGGTAAATGAGGACCATGATAGTAGCAAAGCTGGAACGCAATATTTTGAAATTAATGATATTGCCCGTGGTGGTTATGCTGACTCGGGTACGGTAAATGTTGGGTATACGATTTTCAGCACTGCTGGAAATACATCACCTGTATATCGTGTAGGTCGTACATTTACGTCTGTTCAGCATAGATCATTAAAGTACGACACCATAGCCAATAAGGCGTTGAATGGCACTAACTATCTTGATTTACCGACTAAAAATAGTGTGACAGCGGCAATTACCGGTGAAAATTCAAGTATTAATGCTACGAACACAGCTAGTACGACTTTGGCGACACAAGATGCTGTGGTTAATAGCAATTGGGTTGATTTTACAGCCGATACGGTGTTTTACGATGATGATGGCTCAACTAATGCACTGTCAGGCTTTACCTATATTGAAGCAGCGTGTGATTCAAGCTCGCCTTCTACATGGGTGAAAACAGATGCGATTCGCTTACGCCAAACTGCTCAGGAAGAAACTACCTTTAAAGAGCTTTCACTTGATGGTTATGCGCCCCCAGGTGCGACTATTCCATAGAGCTAAATTAAATAGGTAAATGATATGCAAGGTGTGCTTTGCACACCTTGCTATTCATAAACAGCAAATTTTGAAGGAATAGAATTATGGCTATAAAAATATTTGATGCAACTGAAACTGATTATGTCGGCACCATTGATGATGATTTTGTTGTTGGTAATGACTTAGATAATTTCATTGAAGGTAATGACGGTGATGATTTCATCTACGCTGCAGGCGGAAGTGATATTGTGCTTGGCGGTGATGGTGATGACGTTATCGTTGGTGGTGATGGCGAAGACACCCTCCTAGGTGAAGATGGTAATGACATCATTTTGGGTGGAGACGGTGCAGACACTATTGATACTGGGGATGGCAATAATATTGCCTTTGGTGGTGCTGGAGACGACGGACTTTTTGGTGGTGATGGTAATGATCTACTTGTCGGTGGTGATGGCAACGACACAATCATAGCTGGTGCAGGCGATGACATTATGCATGGCGGTGAGGGTAAAGATTATGTCGAAGGTGGCGATAGTACTGCTGGTGATCAAACGATCGATGGTAATGTGTATTTCGCCACATCAGATGACCTATTAGTGGGTGGTGCAGGAAATGATACTTTCGTTCTCTCTGATGCAGACGACTATATGGGCGACGATGACGAAGAAGAGGAAGATGAAGAAGAAGTCGTTGAGGATGATGAAGAATTAGAAGACGACGATGACGATGACGATGACGATGACGATGACGATGAGGAAGCACCGTCAGTCAGTATCGCTGGGTCTACATCGGCACTTGATAATGACGGTAACGCTGCCAGATACACAGATGTAAGTGAAGCGGAAGAAGATAATGATGATGCTGGCTTTATCGTTTATGACAATGTGCTCAATCAGTTTGTCGCATTAGATAGCATCGATATTGCCGAGCAAACAGAAACCGATGTGCGTCTGAATATTGTGACTCGCCCAGGGTCATCTGAAATCAATACAGCTGCAACTACAATTGCCGGCTACAACGCGGCTGACACGCTTGAGTTCACAGAAAGTGGCGACTTCTCTGAGTCAATTGGTTTTAGTGGCATCGAACGCATTGAGTTAAGTGATGGTGTGAACATCACCTTGTCTTCTGAACAATTGGAAGCAAACGGTGAGTCATTAAGCCTAGGTGAGATAAATCCCGGTACGCATATCTTCGGTACAGCAGGCGGTGAATCTGAATCTGTGACGATTGCTTTTGAATATGAAGAAGCTGAATTCGAGCCAGAAGACGATATCGAAGGTGCTGAGGAAGTGGAATATGACTATGCAGGGTTTTCTGCTGATGAATATTCTGTTGCTAATATGTTCCACAATGTCGACATTGTCTACGATGCCAGTGAAGGTGAAGAAGGCAGCTTTACTCGTGTTGATGGTGGTAATGAATCAGCCGGTGCATCTGAAACCGTTTACGGTAGTGAAGGTGTGGATTACGGCACTATGCACTCAGGTAATGATACTTACTACGGCGGCGACGGTAATGATGTTTTAGTCGGTCAAAGTGGTGCGGATAGCCTGTACGGCGAAGATGGTGATGACATCTTTGAAATTGGTGGCTTTGGTTCAGGTACGTCAGGTACTACCTCTGCTGCTGATGATGGTAATCAAGAGTGGATTGCCACTGGCGCTGAACACGATCTGATCGTGGGTGGTGATGGTGTCGATACATTACGTATTACTACGGGTGTCGGTGCAGATTCAAAAACCAACGGTACTGTTGTCTTAAATGACGATAATTTCCAAGGAATGGAAGTGGTGCAAGTCGGTGCGACAGTCGATCAGTTGAATGTCGAAAACGATGCCTTGCAAATGTTGAATGACCACTACTATTTCGCTGCTAATGGTACTGTCGATGACCTAAG
>DRHY01000262.1 GCA_011052985.1 Methylophaga thalassica | reverse complement strand
ATCTAGCGCGACAGCTTGTTCCAAGGCAGATTTTGCTTCGCTAAGGTTACCTAGTTTGTAGTTCACCCAACCATAAGTGTCTAAAAAGAAAGGTTGCGTTGATGTTTTAAACCGTTGCGACAATGTCAGAGCTTGTTGAAGATTATCAGCAGATTCAAACTGATCCGTTAATAAACTGGCCAGATTATTAGCAGCAATATCAACCGCATTATTTTTATTTAAAATCGACTCATACAGTTTTTTCGCTTCAGTATAATTTCCTTCGGTTTCTTCAACTGAGGCTAACTGAAGCAAGAAACGAATGTTATCAGCCACATTAGCAATCGCTTTTTTCATTACTTCTTTAGCTTCAGGTAGCTTATCGTTATTTAGGTAATAATCAATTAACAATGAATAGCCTAAGGCCCAATCTTTAATTTCACTGGTTTTTTTTGTTGAGTAAAGCAATGGCCTCATCAGACTTTTCAATCCTGAAGTAATGAATCGCCAAGGTCGCATAACCAACCATCAAGTCAGGATGTGTATTATTGAACTCTGTCAGATACGCTTCAAGTTCAGCGTTTTCGGATAGCGCTTCCATACTTACCGCTAAGCCTTCCATCGCTTGGCTCATATTCGGTTGCTTTTCAAGCACCGCCATATATTCCTGTTTAGCCGTACTGTAGTCGCCTTGAGCCTGATACAACTGACCTGAAAGCATCAATGACAAGACAGTATCACCTTGCTGATCTTTCAACATATCAATCGTTTCAATACCTGCTGCCCAGTCCTTTTTCAAAATTCGAATTTGTGCTAGTTGTTGTAGCAAATTCACATTAGTTTGATTTTTTTCTAAGGCTTTGATTAATACCTGTTCAGCTCTGGCATAGTTAGGCTCTTTAACGAGATTGCTTGCCACAATTGCAGCTGCAATCGGGTTATATGGATTAGCCGTAAGCGTTTGTCTATAACTATCCGCGGCCAGTTCTTCAGAGCCTTGTTTTTGATAGGCTTGAGCTAGTAGTAGTAATGCCTCATCAGATTCAGGCGTATTTCTAATCACCGTACGAAGATTGGTAACAGCTTGGTCAACCTTGTCATTTGCTAAGTTAATTTTTGCACGCACCAGCAATGCACCACTCTCTTCAGGCGCTACCGCTAGAACAGCTTCAACCAACTCACTTGCTTTAGCAAGGTCTTGCTGTGAGGCGTAGTAGTTTGCCAACATCACACGGGCTCTATTACCGTTTAAACCTTGAGGATCTTCTGAAACGATTTTATTCAGTTGCTCAACCGACGCATTTCTGTCGCCATTTTTGTCAAGGAAAGCCGCTTTGGCAAACTTAAGTTCGTAATTGTCTGGTGACGCTTTGATCATTTCATCTAATTTGACCAAGGCTTGCTGTGGGTCTTTTTGATCAATCAACGCAAGCAACATCTGCTGAACATCAGAATCATCAGGATGATTGGCTAAGTAACTTTCCACCACTTGCATAGCTTCTTGATACTTATTCAACATCGTTACCAATAAACGTGCATATGAAATAACAATTTCGCGCTCATCTGGTTTGCGCTGGAGCATGACTTCATACACACTCGCCATGCCATTGTAATCTTTCATTTCGTTATAAAGCGTCAGTTGAATCAAGCGAAGCGACATATCCTCTGGATACTTAGCGACAGCAGCTTTTGATTTTTCGAGTGCTGTTTGTAAATCGCCTTTGTCCTTTGAAATAAGGATATCTAAAGAAAGTACGTCTTTATGATCTGGGTAATCTTTTGATATTTTAGCTAGTAATGCTGATGCTTCATCAAACTTTTTTTGCTTAGCAAAAATAGAGGCTTTTAGCACTTGAGCATTAAAATCATCTGGCTTCACTTCCAGTGCTTTGTTCGTGCGAGTTAACGCATCATCAATTTGTCCACCCAGTAGGTACAAGCGACCTAGCTTTACTAACGCATCGGCATGGTTGGGATCTAACTGCTCAACTGTCGTTAGATTGGCAAACATCTGTTTCCAGTTTTTGTTCTGCTCGTCTATTAATGCTAGTCGGTAGTATGGCTCTGCTTGTCTAGGATCGATTTGAATGGCATTTTTGTATTCCAGTCTAGCTTTGTCATAATTACCATTATCGAAATATTCGTTACCACTTTCTACAAAGTCATCAGAACTGTCAGCTGAATTTCCACATCCAGCAATACTGAGGATGGCCAAAAATAGTATCGTCTTTTTCATTTTCATTATTACCTAATCCCAGAAAGTTTTATCCATGTGAGGCATATTGCTATATGTGAAAGCATAATTCACCTAAACTCTATCGAATCATACTTGATGTTTGTTGCATTTATAAAATTAATTTTTTGGAACTGCTCCATTAAATTGGTATTGAGTCTTTTGAGTTGTTATAAGCAAACACGGCACTTGAACAGGTAATAAACTGTTATCTAATCACATAGCGAATGAACAGAATACTTGGCCCCTAATTTGCTGCGACCCTGATAAGTACAAAGTTTACATTTAACAAACTTACCTTTATTCTGCATTTTGACTTTATAGTCAGTTTCTAAGAGCTTCTCGTATCTTTAACACGGATAGTCAAACAAAATGAATATTCTCATCGTCTGTGAACATGCATCAGATAAATTCGGTGGCGAAGCGATGCTCCCACTCAATTATTTTAAATTGCTCAGTAAGACAGATAATCAAGTTTACTTAGTCACCCATGAAAGAGTTCGTTCTCGATTAGACTTTTTAGAGGGTATTAATAAAGACAATATTCATTACCTCCCTGATACGCCTCTCCATAAACTCATTTTCAAAACCAGAAAAATATTACCCGATAGAGTTTACACAAGAACGTTTGGAGCACTGCTTCATTTTGTCACTCAGTATTATCAAAGAAAAACTGTCAAAAAACTTGTTAGCCAGTTAAATATCGACGTAGTACATGAGCCTGCTCCAGTCTCAGCTACACAACCGTCTGCAATGTATGATGTAGGAACTAGTGTTCTGATAGGCCCGCTTAATGGAGGCATGTCATTTCCTGATGAATTCAAAGACATGTCAGGAAAAATAGAAGTCATAATCTATTCACTTGCTAAGTACTTAGACAACATATTCAATAGAATTTTACCCGGGAAAAGAAAAGCTAACTTGATCCTAGTAGCAAATGAAAGGACAAAACAAGCGCTGCCAAGCTGCATCAAGGCCCCTGTAGAAATTTTAGTCGAAAATGGAAGCTTTGGAACGGCAAAACAAGACAGAGAATATAAAAATAAAGAAATAATTAACGTTCTTTATGTGGGAAGACTCGTCGATTGGAAATGTGTCGATATTGTTATAGAAGCAGTAGCTAATTTAGGTTCAAATGTATCAGTGACAATCGTTGGTGATGGTCCGGATCGAAAAAAATTAGAAGCACTCGCCGAAAAAAATCAACTTAGTAACATTCAATTTACTGGACTTATTCCTCATAAAGAAGTGAACAACTTCTATGATAATGCTGATATATTCATACTACCCAGCATAAGAGAGTGTGGAGGTGCCGTTGTTTTAGAAGCCATGTCTAGAGGGTTAGCCGTTATAGCAACTGATTGGGGGGGGCCAGCTGATTACATTACCCCCAGTACAGGCTTTTTGATTGCACCTCAATCGAGGGAATATATGGTTACAGAGTTTTCAAATGCAATAAAAACATTGGCTGAAAACCCTAGTCTTAGAGAGAAGGTAGGTATCGCTGCTATCCAGAGGATAGAGCAACACTTCCTATGGAATAAAAAAATAGAACAGATTATCGCCTACTACAGACAAATAAGTAGAAACATTAAATAAACCTGTTGGAAACATTGATGAATCCAATTCAAAATATAGCAAAGCATTGGCGACTAGCATTATTCCTACTTGTTGCCGTGGGACTTTTATTAGCCTTCCATGAAGCGACACTGGTGCTTTGGAGCAGATGGGGAGAGGAACGATATAGTCATGCACCATTTGTGCTTCTGTTGGCTCTCTATTTAATATGGATAAAACGCAATGAATTAACAGATACGAACAAGAATCCCTGGCTAGGAGTATATGTAACTATTGTAGCCAGTGTATTGCTTATTCTGGGAGAGCTCAGTGCCTTAGTGACACTCACTCACTATGGCATTGTAGTCATGCTCTTTGGACTAATGTGGACAATGCTTGGCCTCCAAACGAAACGAATTCTGATTCCATTTGCTCACCTGCTTCTTGTCATTCCACTTCCATATATGCTGGATGTAATGCTGTCTGGCAAATTTCAGCTCATGTCGTCTTCCTTAGGCGTCGATATGATAAGAATGATGAATATCCCGGTCTTCAGAGATGGCAATATTATCGATTTAGGTATTTATAAACTCCAAGTAGTAGAAGCATGTAGCGGCCTGAATTACACCTATCCATTGATGACCATTGGTTTGATGATGGCATATATGTTCAGAGCGCCATTACCCATCAGAGCACTTCTCTTTTTGTCGACAATACCGATAAGTATTGTCATGAATAGTTTCAGAATTGCCTTAGTAGCTTTGTTAGTAAACCAATCTGGCATAGAAGCTGCTGAGGGCTTCATGCATTATTTTGAAGGCTGGGTAATCTTTTTTTCTTGTATTGCAATACTCTTGATTGAAGTTAAGCTTTTCAACCTTCTCACCAAGCAAAACAGATCCATGAACGAGTCTTTCGATTATCTTGAAAATGATCTTGAATTTGGAAAAGCAGTGAATAACCCTGTTTTGAACAAAAAACCTATCTATGTAGCAACATTATTAATCATAATATCAGTCGCTTCGACAATCTCAGTAAACCAAAGAGATGAAGTTATTCCTCATAGAGCAAGTTTCACAAGCTACCCATTAACAATCAATGGATGGCAAGGGCACACACGAAAATTTCAAAATGGTGAAGAAAAAATTCTCAAACTTGATGATTACTTCACAGCCACATACTACAAAGACAATTACTACATAGATGTCTATTTTGGTTATACAGCTTCTCAACGCAGCGGTTTTGTACCGCATTCACCTAAAGCATGCATACCTGGTGGCGGATGGGAAATAAGCAACGCGAGTATAAAAAAGTTTCCTCTTCCTGATAATAAAGAGCTTTCCGTATCGAGAATGCTTATTAGCAAGGGCGAAGAAAAAATGATCGTTTACTATTGGTTCCCTCAAAGAGGCAGAGACTTAGCCAGTGAATTCCCAATGAAATTTGCTCTACTATATGATTCAATTATGATGAATAGAACAGATGGCGCAATTGCTCGATTTGTCACGCCTGTTGATGACTCAATAAATGACGCTGACAAAAGACTAGAAAAGTTTATCGGTGAAAACTATCTGACCATGAAGAAGTTCATTCCTGATTAAGTTTTTTTACTGTAGTTTTTTTCAGACGATCTGAAACGTTAGAAAAGAACATAAGCCTCTTAATGTTTTTAGGAATATTGGTAAGACAAAAGCCACGCTGCTGTTCCTTAAGTACAGCATTTACAACAAGTAAACGTGCCATAAATGAGTCATCAACATAAGTAAGATTTTCCATATCAACTATGACTTTTTCTGTTGTTGAGTTTATGATCTCTTCAAATTTATCATCCAACTCTTCCATGTTATAAAAGGCAAAGTAACCACTAAGCATTAACGTTTGCTGTTCTACTTCCCATTGAATAAAACCATTCTTATTTTGTGCTCTTTTGTATTGCTTATCGAACAAAAGGTATGGCAATTGTTTTGTTAGTAACATTTTAACTAAACTCACACCATCACTTGCATAACGTCGCCATAGTTTGGGCTCTTGTTTGACTCGCCACAGCCACTCCAGTCCGAACTTTTGCCATTTCTTAGGGGCACGTTCAACATGGCCAGCTACAAAATTAATGACTGCTCCTAGATGTGAAATTACTGGGGCATTAAGCTTTTCTTGATTGGCCATAATCCACGCCTGCCCTTTTTTTGCTCCTAAAGCGACCAATAAAAAGTCTGGCTTAGATTGGTTAATTTTATCAATGATATGAGACT
>DRHY01000261.1 GCA_011052985.1 Methylophaga thalassica | reverse complement strand
CGTTTATTCGCTTGATGGCAAAACCAGAGAAGCTAGGCGATTTACGTGAACCACGCGCATATTTGACAACCATTGCTAACGGTTTAGTAAGCGATCATTGGCGACGACAATCAGTTGAGCAAACCTATCTAGATGCACTTACCCTCTACCCTACTGAACATCAGCCATCAGAAGAACAACGAGCCCTACCTATCGAGTTGTTGTTGCAGCTCAATACACTGTTGCAACAAATGAAACCGCTGATAAGAAGCACCTTTCTACTATCTCAACTGGATGGCTTAACCTATCGTCAAATAGCAGACCAACTTCACGTATCTGAACGCACAGTAAAGTCCTATATGGCACAAGCAATGCTGCATTGCTTACGGCTAAAAAATCAAACCGATAATTAAATGATGCCAAAACATGACCAAGTGATTACTGATGCTGTTTTATCAGAAGCCGCCGAGTGGTTTGCCACTCTGGAGGATGAGTCAGTCACTGAAGAACAACGAGATAACTGGCTGAATTGGTTAAATCAAAGCTCTGAACACCAACTCGCTTGGCAACAAATTAAAGATATTACAACCTCCTTCGATGGCATCAAACAAGATGCTATTTCAAAACACGTTGTGAGAGGTGAGCTATCTCGGCCTTTCTTTAGCAATAAAACCTCCATACTCAGCTTATTGTTAGTAGGCATTGTTTCAGTAATGAGCATCTATCTGCTCTCACCTTTCCCAAGTTCACATAACCTCACAACTTACCAAACAGCCGTTGGCGAATCACAGGCCATTACACTCGATGATGGTTCACGTTTGTGGCTAAACACCAATACAACCGTAACAACCAACTTCAGCGATGACGTTAGGCTATTTTCACTTCAACAAGGTGAAATATTTATTGAAACAGGTGCCGATAAAGCGCATCACCATCGCTCCCTTATTGTTAAAACAAAGGATGGGCAATTAACAGCATTAGGAACGCGATTTAATGTTCATCAAACATCTTCTGAAACACAATTAGATGTATTTGAAGGTGCCGTTCGGATTGAGCCAACTAAGTCAGAGTTAGATTACGTCATCGTCGCAGGCAATCAATCACACTTTGATCAACATGCTATTTTAAGTTCAGGCAACCAGGCAGCAGTTAATAATGAATCATGGACTAAAGGGATTGTGACAGCCGATGACACACCGCTTTGTGACTTTATGCATAACCTCGAGCGCTATCAAACACAGTCCATCGTCTGCCCTAACGAATTAAATCAATACACCTTAGTTGGGACGTATCCGCTTAAGCAGCCAGAAGCTATCTTTACGGCCATTGAGAATAGTCTGCCGGTGCAAATATGGCAGGTGACTGATAGCGTATGGCGAGTAGATAAGCGTCAGTAAATTTTTTTTGCCTAAATCTGCCCTTTTTCTTCCCGTGTTCGGCATATCAGTTATGACTTTAAATCTGAATGGGAACACAATGAAAAAGCACCGCACAAAAGCAGCCATTATTGAAAAACGACTACGACTGAAGGCCATCGTATTAAGTGGCCTATTGCTTGGCCAAACGCCCTTGTTGCTGGCAGACAATAAACAACAGCATTTCACTATTAGTCAGGGACAGTTATCGTCAGTGTTAAATCACTTTGCGAGCAAAGCAGGCATTTTATTATCAGCAGATGCCTCGCTCACTCGAGGCTTGGAAAGCGATGGGCTAGTTGGTGACTACACCACGGAACAAGGTCTGACTAGACTACTCAACAATACTGGCCTTCGTTTTACAAAAGATGAAAATAACAACTATATTCTGCAAGCAAAGCCCACACTACCAACGCAAACGGCCATAGAACTTCCGTCTAACAATGTGAGCTTAGACACCATGATGGTCTTAGGCACACCACAGTTTCGGTATGACAGTCGTCAAGTAGAAACAGGTAATCGGATGGCTAAAGATCTCACCGAAGTCCCCCGTTCTGTTGATATTATTCCTGAGCAATTGTTGCTGGATTCACAAGCTCGCGAAATGGAAGACGTCTATAAACTTGCTCCTAATGTCGTGAACTCAGATGGCTATGGGGGTACTCGTGAAGATTATCTTATTCGTGGTTTTAGACGCCCGTCTGATATCTACCGCAATGGGGTGAGATTGAAACTGACTCGCCGAATTGACCCTGCCACCGTCGACAATATCCAAATCTTAAAAGGACCAGTAGCTGATATTGGTCAGATGATGCCTGGTGGTCTAGTAAATATCATTACAAAAAAACCACAACTTGAGAGTGAAAATCATCTATCAACGAGTTTTGATGAACACGGTCAACGTCGTGCTGTATTTGACTCAACAGGTGCGATTGCTGATAGTGATAACTTCGCCTATCGAGTGACGGGGTCTTGGGAAGATAGTGATACCTTTCGTGACAATTCGAGCGTGGACAGACGATTTTTGTCTAGCTCATTATCATGGTTCGGTGATACTGGTGGCTATGCCAATATCAATTACGAATATAGCAGAGAAAAACGCTCTCTCGACCGAGGGGTATTCACCGTACCGACTACTAATGGCAAACGACGTCTCATCGATGTGTCGCGTGACCTACGATACGATGCCGATTTTAGTTTTAATGAAGTCGAGTCACACCTGATAGAGATCGATACGAGCTCGCCTTTGGCTGACAGTGGCTGGAGTATTGATACCAAGCTGTTTTATAACCGAGAACGTTCAGATGACACCTATGTCGATGTCAGTCGTGTTGCTCCGGACAGTCCGGTATCCGCTTTACCAACAGGGACCTTAGTACGCCGAGTTCAAGGTAACCGAGACCGCAAACTGGATACGTTTTTTGCACGAGTACAAACCACAGGTGACTTCACCTTCGGCGTACCGATGACGATAGCGACTGGCGCTGAATATTTTCAACAAAAAGAAGCATGGACCAATTTTGTCGGTGCATTTCAAATAGGTGGCACGGTCACTAACCCAGGCAGCCTTAGTATTGTAGATGACAGCAGCACCCCATCACGGGAGGATAAGCGTGATGTTACATTGGAGTCCTATGGGCCATACGCTCAACTTGATATCAAGCCTTTCGATGATGTTACGGTTACCCTCGGTTTACGGGAGGAATATTACTCTTCCGACTATTCTCAACAAGCGGTTATAAATAGTACTGCTGCTTCAATTGACGTTCCTCGAGAATCCAAATTCACTAAAAGCGTGGGTCTTGTATGGAATGTTGTTCCAGACCTATCGTTATACAGCTCATATGCCGACACCTTCAGCGCACAGAATATTTATACCGGTAACGCCACCACAGCTGTTTTGTCACCACAACAAGGTCGGCAATATGAAGTTGGCACTAAATGGGCCACACTGAACGATAAGCTATTGCTGACCTTAGCTTATTTCGATATCAAACAAACGAATGTTGTAGAAACCGTCAATGGTGAGCCCGAGCTAACAGGGGGCATCGATTCAAAGGGAATGGAGTTTAGTCTGACGGGTAACCCACTGCCCGGCTGGAATATACGTGCAGCACTGGGACTACTAGATGCTGAAATTGTCAGTGAAGACACTGATACCAATGGTAACCGTCCTAGAAATGTTCCTGAAAAAACGGCTAGTCTATGGAGCAGTTACGAATTCCAAGGTCTGGATAATCCTTTAAGTGGCTTTGGTATTGGTGGTGGTATCAGCCATGTCGGCAATCGCTATGGTGATAGTGAACATAGCTTTGAGTTAGGAGACTATACCTTGGTCGATGCCGGTATCTGGTATTACTTTCCTTCAATGGGAAGTTCAACCTTACGTGTTGATCTCGGCGTAAAAAACATCACAGATGAAGAATATTACACAGCATCCGGCGGAGATTATCGAATATCTGTAGGCAGTACCCGAACGGTATTTGGTGGACTACGCTTAGACTTTTAATCTTGCCCTAACCATAGCGAGAACCGTGTATTTCTGTTCTTGCTATGGTTTCACTAGGATTGATTTAAGCTGCCATGTAACGCCTGTCTATATGCTGAAATAGCTGGTATGACACTGACCAACAAGGCGCTAGCTAACACCATAGTCAGTAACACCATGGTCTGTTGATTGAAGATATTCATTGTCAGCATTAAGCCAAACTGATCCAAAACAAAATCTTTGCCTAGGCCCAACAGACTGACTAATGTCACGACAGCAATGATACATGCGACGAAGGTAATTAACAGTGCTTCTATAAGCACTAGAGAGAAAATAAAACTGGGGCTAGCACCCAAACAACGCATGATCGAAATTTCACTGCGCCGCTCGCGCATTGAGGCAAGTAACATCGCCCCTAAACCGAGTAAGGCTGCCACTAATACAAGCGCAGATACCAAGCGCAGGCTTTGCTCCAACACACGCATCATTGACCATAACTTCGTTAAGGTCACGCCAGGTAAAATTGCCATCACAGCTTCTTTTTGATAATCATTAATCGCGCGTTGTAATTTAAATGTGGCCATTTTTGAGTTTAAACCCACCATAAATGCCGTAATGCTCTTCGGTGTGAGATCAACATTAGAAACGTCGTGATGAGCTGATGAATGTGCTGCTGGCACACCGTTATTCCAATCAGTATGAATCGCTTCAATACCCGCTAAACTCACATGAAGTGTGTCATCCACGGGCGTGCCTGTTGGCTGCAAAATACCAACAACGGTAAAGGGATTGTCCTTGTGTATGGTGAAGCTATGTTTAGCAATACCGTGAGCTAATACCAGCGTGCTGCCAATATCATAGCCAAGCTTCTTAGCCACCTCAGAACCTAACACAACTTCAAATGGTGAGGTAAATTCTCGCCCTTCTTTAAAGACTAATGATTGATTTTGGCCATAATGAAAATGGGTGAAGTAATCCTTCGTGGTTCCCAACACGCGATAGCCCTGATGTGAATCACCCAAAGACAGTGGGATTGTCCAAGCCACACTGTCATTATTAGCAATGGTTTGGTAGGTATTCCAGCCAATATTATTGGTAGCATCTCCAAGGCGAAATACGCTGTATAAAAGTAAATTAATATCCCCTGTTCTGGCCCCAACAATCAAATCTACACCTGATACAGTCTGACTAAAACTTTGTTTGGTTTGATACCGAACATGCTCGATGCCAAGCAGCACAAAAACACTGACACTAATGGCTAATAAGGTGAGCAATACGGATGACTTTCGACTCCATAGGCTTTTTGCAGCCAACTGCACAAACATATTAAACGCCCCCTTGATTGATGTCGTTCAGGGCGATAACTTGAGGAAAAAATGACGCTAAACGTTGATCATGACTTACAAAAATCACGGTCGTCGATGTGTGTTGAAGCCGTTGCAGTAATAGCTGCAAAAAACTATCACGATTACGCTCATCTAATGACGAGGTGGGCTCATCTAGAATCATCAAACTTGGTTGGTTAATCATGGCACGAGCAATTGCAACGCGTTGTTGCTGGCCGATGCTTAGTTTTTCGGCGGGTTTAGTCCATAAAGCATCAGGAATATTTAGCGATGCAAGTACATCAACAGCTGATTCCAAACCTGTTGTTTTATGTCCGGCTTTTTTAGCTAAAAACACAGCCAATTCAATATTATCTTTCGCACTTAAATAGGGAATTAAATTAAATTGCTGAAATACGTAGGCAAGATTTTTTGCTCTAAATCGGTCACGTTGTTTGGCTGACATTGTATTTAGCGTGTTCCCATTCAGCACGATGTCACCCGATGAGGGTAATAAAATACCGCCGAGCAGGTTTAATAAGGTTGATTTTCCTGCTCCAGAAGGTCCGTGTAAGAAAACATGTTCACCCTGTTTTACATGCCATTCTGGAATGTCAATGAGTGGTGATTTTTGGCGATTATCATAATCAAATTTCAGTTGATTTATACTCAGTAACATAATGTTCTCGATAGCCAGACAGCACACTTAATGATATAAAGTATCATACATACACTTTAGTTTTAAGGAAAGTTACCGTGTTTAAACAAAGAGGATTACGAATAAAGCATTTAGTGTTAATCAGTGCCTTATCGCTGCTTTTAACAGCCTGCTCCGAAGATGACAACAACAGTCCAGTCTCAGCCGAAACACAGAATACCCAGACTGCTGCTGAGACAGATAAAAAGAGTGCTCCACAGCAGTCATCATCCACTGATTTAGCAAGTCCAGCTCAAAATGTGACGTATCAAATGATTGACTGGGTGGATCTTATGCCAAAAGAGGATTTTGATGCTTTAAGCAATCCGCCTGCGTATTTAGATGATATTGAAGATGGCTCCCCTGAAGACCAGCTCAGCAATCAAATGCTCAATGCCTTGGAATCATCGACCGATTCGAAATATCAGCAAGCACTTAGTTCAGTCAACATCGTAAAGGCTTATGATGGCAAAAATATTCGTTTACCCGGTTTTATCGTG
>DRHY01000260.1 GCA_011052985.1 Methylophaga thalassica | reverse complement strand
TTGCTGTACTGGCATTACTCCTACTCCCATCCATTAGTTATTTCTTAGAGCAGCAATGGCGATTAAGACACAAACGAACTCTAGCCGTCATTGGTTTTTTATTGTTGGTGAGTGTTATTGATACGTTTACTTCATCAGTATCAAAGGGGTACATAAAAGAAACGGCAATATGGGCTGGCCACGAGTTACCAGACAACAGTATCGTACTTACCAGTAATATTTTTATCGACTTTTATGTCCGTGATACAAATCCATCAGCCAATATACAACTCGATAGAACATTTGAAGAAGACCATCAAAAATTTGATTATTTCATCACCATTGAGAAAGCAAATCATCCTGAACGTAAAATAGCTTATGAAAACTGGGCATTAACACCTGTCTACAAAAAACAAAATACGCGAGGTGATACAGCCGTGGTGTATCAGGTGATGGATCGTGGCCAATAAAAAACGTCAAATCCTGCAAATTTGTCATAGTTACTCTCCACCATTTTTGGATTGTGCTCGACAATACGCCACACTGTTTAAAAAGACAGAATTTGCTGTTACGACAGTATTTTTGACTGGCAAAGCGGATGAATCCCTAGTCGAACACACAGACTCTGATCATGTCATTTTCTTGGAAACACCTACAAAGAAGCTCAAAGGGTTAAAGCGTAAGTTAATAAAAAGAATTAGAAGTTTATGTGCAGATAAATCCTTTGAGCTATGTATTGCACATAGGACAAAACCAACATATTTAGCCTTACTGGCAACAAAGTTGCCCGTCATCAGTGTTCATCATGCTTTTGGTGATTTTGAACGATGGGGAAGACGACTTTTCATCAATTTTTTTGTAGAGCGCCTTCTCTTGGTTGGTGTATCGAATGCGGTTCGAAATGATATAAAACATTTCCTGCCACAATGGCCCGATGACAAAATCCAAACCATCTACAATCACATCAATATCAATAATAGTAAAAATAAGCTTTTACAACGTTCAGAAGCTAGACAAAGGTTAAGCCTAAATGAAGATGTTTTTATAATGGCTAATGTGGGAAGATTACATCCAGACAAAGATCAAAAAACCTTAATCTCTGCTTTCTGTTCAGCATTGCCCGAACTACCTGCTAATACTCAGCTTTTAATCTTTGGAAAAGGAAAGCTCGAAGGTGACCTTAAACAATTAGTGCTGGAATTAGAAATTCAACAAAATGTTAAATTTATGGGTCATGTAAAAGACGTTAAATATTACTTTAAAGCGTTTGATCTCTTCATATTGACATCAGATAAAGAACCTTTTGGTATGGTTCTGTTGGAAGCATTGGTCGCTGGCTTACCCATCATTTCTAGTGATTGTGGTGGTGCAAAAGAAGTGGTTGAAACGACAGGGACCTTGTTTCCATTTGCAGACGAAGAAGCACTGAGTGGCAAATTAATTGATGCTGTTAATTGCGTTGCCTCCAATGAAACGGTTTCATCATATGTAAAATTAAAAGAAACATTCTCTGACGAGGCTGTGACTGAGCTTTTCTGGGATATGGATTTTATAAAAAAAACCTTAGATTAAGTATTTTTTAATCCAATCAGTATATGTTGGTTTGTGTTAACGTTTTATAGAAAGCGATGAGATGAATAGTAGCGAAAACACCATGCAAGATTACACATTCGATGACTTATGGCAGATCAAAACGCCTTGGTTCGAACCGCCTAATCATCGACGTGGTGGCTGGAGTGGTGTCGTTAAATACTCCCTCCCCGTAGATAACACTAAAACTGATGTATTCATTAAGCGGCAAGAAAATCATTCTACAAAAACATGGGCACATCCTTTTTCAGGAATCCCAACATTTCAAAAAGAATACAACAATATAGTTAAACTTAGAGCTAAAGCGATTCCTACGCTAGAGGCGATTTTTTTTGGTGTTGCTAAATCACGAGCCATTCTGGTTACCAAAGAATTAAAAGGGTATTCGTCATTAGAAAATATTGACCCAACTAACCTAACTACAGATGAAAGAAAACAATTATTATCTGTCACAGCAAGGTTATTAAGAAAGTTACACCATCATCGCTTTCAACATAACTCACTTTATCCCAAGCATTTATTCGCTAAACAAACCTCGTCAGGTTGGAAGGTTAGATTGATCGACCTTGAGAAAATGAAACGCACTTTGTTCTACAAACAAGCTATGAAAAGAGACTTATCAACATTAAATAGACATGCCAGTTCAGCATGGTCAGTTGCTGATAAAGTTTATTTTTTACAGCGCTATTTTGATGAATTCACGCTATCAACAAAATCCAAACATATCATTTATAAACTAGCCACATCTAAAAAAGCCAAGAAGCACTAGTCGTGCTAAGCCTTTGCATGCGATATACTTTAGCGCTGTTTAACATAAAGATACCCATCCGCTTATGATAGTTTTAGGTTTATCTGGCGCCGTGAATCACGACGCATCTGCTGCTTTATACATCGACGGTAAACTGGTCGCTGCTGCCGAAGAAGAACGTTTCCTGCGCGATAAACATGCTAAAGGCAAAATGCCTTATGAAGCGACTAAGTTTTGTCTTGAGCAAGCAGGCATCACGCCAGAGCAAATCGATATTGTTGCCTTCCCTTACGCTGAAATTGGTCTCAAATCACCCGCTCGCTGGCATTATGCAAAACGTCATTGGTATGCACCAGATCGTGCACTGACAGCCTTATTCAGTGGTAATCGTCGTTATTGGCGTAATCATCGCAATGTAATGAAATTGCTCGATGACTTAGGTATTGGTTCAAAACGTGTAAAATTTGTCCCCGTTGAACATCACCTGGCCCATGCCAGCAGTGCTTATCACTTAAGTGGTTTCAAAGAAAAAACCGCCATCATTGGAATCGATGGCAAAGGCGAATATGCCACTACCTTTTTTGGTTATGGTGAAAATGGCAAGATTCACAAGATTAAAGAATTTTATGATCCTGACTCACTGGGTGGTCTATACGGGGCACTGACAGAATTTCTTGGTTTTGAAATGCTTGACGGTGAATTCAAAGTCATGGGAATGGCACCGTATGGTGATCCCAATCGTTTCGACTTTTCTCGCTTAATTGACTACAAGAATGGTGATTTTAAGGTCAACACTAAACTGGTCAATGTGGTCGGTACCCGCCGTTTCAAGAAAAATGGTAAAGGTTATTTCTTTAGTCCAGCACTGATTGACTGGCTTGGTCCGATGCGTGAAGGCGATGAGAAAGACGAACCTTTCATTGATTATGCCGCCAGCATTCAAGACTTATTAGAAAAAACAGCGCTAAAGCTGATTGACTTTTACCTTGGTGACATCATCAGAGAAACTGGCAAAATTGCTTATGCTGGTGGTGTAGCTTTAAATGTAAAACTCAATCAACGCATAATTGCCATGCCTGGCGTTAAAGAACTGTTTGTTCAACCCGCATCCAGTGATGCTGGAACGGCCATTGGGGCTGCTAGTTATGCATCGCAACTTGCTGGCGTTCCTGTTGAAAAAATGGCACATGCTTATCTTGGTCCGGCCTATAGCACAGAACAATGTATCGCAGCCTGCGAAAACTACACGCAGGCTGTTATTTGGCAGCGCATGAAGAATGTCACTGCAGAAACAGCTCAAATCCTAGCGGATGGTAATCCGGTATCTTGGTTTCAAGGTCATATGGAGTTTGGGCCTCGCGCTTTAGGTAACCGGAGCATTCTTGGTTCGCCGAGTCATTCAGGTGTGGCAGATAGAATCAATGCACAGATTAAATATCGCGAACGCTGGCGTCCATTTTGTCCGAGCATGTTAGATACGATTGCACCCGAGATTTTACAAACAGATCATCCTAGTCCCTATATGACATTCACGTTTAATGTCGCGGAGAGCTGGAAGTCACGCATACCTGAAGTGGTGCACGAAGATGGAACAGCTAGAGCTCAAATCGTTACCAAAGCAACCAATCCTCGCTACTACGAACTATTACAAGAAATGGAAAAGCTGACGGGTAATGGTGTAGTGCTAAATACCTCACTGAATCGTCGTGGCGAACCAATGGTATGTAGTCCTACTGATGCATTGAATATGTTCTTTGGTTCAGACTTGGAATACTTGGTTATGGAAGATATCCTCATTACCAAACCCGAGTAAAAACCTTGTTACATTTTCGCCAACATATCGTTAACCCTATGTTTCCAGGTGTAATGACTTAAAATCTTCTGATAGCCTCGTTTGGCAATAGCCAGACGGGCTTCATCATTTTCTAGATAATAAGCAACCTTCTGCACTAATTCTTCTGATCCCTTAAATGTCTCAATCTCAACACCCAACTCGAATAGCTCAGCAATCTCATCACAGTAATCAGTCAGTACAAAACAGCCTAATGCCATCGCTTCAAAAATTCTCAAGTTGACGCCCGTTTCTGCGGCATAGAATGGCCCCCTTGTGATATTGAGCACTATCTTTGAACCTAGCAGATGTTGCCTAAGCTCATCATCCCAAAGCGGTTTATCACTAACGCGAGAATTTAGTTTCGATGAAATTAAGCCACAATTTTTCGACCAGCGAGCACCTCTGACCGTAACCTTTTCCGCAATATGTTCAAGCATAAAAATCCGTCGAAGATCGGCACTGCCCACAAAAAATACGTCATGCTCAAACTTACCTCGATTTATATTTTCAAATAAGCTTGCACCAAAGGGAGCAAAAACAGCATCTAACTTGAGTCTAGTTAAAAAGTCAGTCACCACTCTTGAGAAAGAAAAAATACGCTCATAAATCTGCATTTCTGTCTCAATAAAATATATAAACTCACGACGTTCCGAGTATAGATTACAGCTGTCGGTATCGTAGAGATATAGCTTAATTACATGCTGCTGACTTAATTTCTTCAGTTGCTCAGGTGCTATAAAGCGATAAATAAACCCAATTACAAGGATCACATCAGGCTTAACTTTTGAGATGATTGATGCAAGTTGTCTATATTGCTTTTTAGGTAAATGGTAGAAGCTATTCTTATTAGCCTGCTTACGTTTTAGTTTTGCCCATGAAGACCGAGCTTTATACAAGGGTATGTTGTCTAAACCAGCTAAGTCGCAATAACTTGAGTTTTCAATACATGCCTGTATATCTTTTCCTATAGTAGCCCCACTGATACCATCCAATATTAAGAATTTCTGATTATCCACCTGACATTCCTGATTGTCATAAATTTATGTATCGACTAGAAAGTCACCATTAATCTATAGGTGCTCGATAAAATCGTTGATAGCTAGTTTATGTGAAAACTGCCTTACTAATAGGGCCTTAAACTTATCCCATTTCCGCTCAATTTTCAGGCGGCCAAAATAAGGGATATAACTGCTGATAGCTAACACATCTGAATTGCCAATATTATCTATGATCAGACAGTGAGTTTGTTGACTAAGTCTTTGTATAACCATGTTTTTTGGTTTTAGCGTCATCGTAATAATATTTTGCGAGATAAGATCAGCTTTCAGAAAACGTAATGATTCAGCAATCGAAGGTATCAATGCTTGGTAGGACTCAAGATTATCTAGGTAAAACTCCAGTGTTTTTGATACTTGCCCATCGTCATCACGTATCAAATCAAATACAGCGCCCGGCCCGATATTCGTCTCTTCATTGCCGTAAAATCGGGGTAAGCTTACCCACTCAATATTTTTCCGTTGTAGAAAGTGGTAATAAGCTTGTTCTCGACGTGTTTCCTCTTCACCACGTAAAACGACAACTTTGACGCATTTTGATGAATCATTTGGATGTACATGGACTTCGCGATGCAAGCCTTTACCGACTAGGCTCTCTGAAGTTAATTCAAGCATCCCCGTACCCATTTGGATTTTGACTCTGCCAATGCCATGCATCGGCGACCATATCTTGTAAACTCTTTTCTGCTTTCCAGCCTAATAAGTTTTTTGCCAGTGCTGGATTAGCATAGTTCACGGCAACATCACCTGCCCGTCTATCCACAATTTGATATTTCACTGTTTTGCCTGTGGACTCTTCAAATGCCGCGACCACTTCCAATACGCTATAACCTTCGCCAGTGCCCAGATTAACCGCTTTACAACACGGTGAAATCGCTTCTGCATCTAGCCAATTTAATGCGGCCAAATGACCATAGGCTAAATCAACAACATGAATGTAATCACGCACTCCGGTTCCATCGACCGTGTCATAGTCGCCCCCGAAGATAGAGAGGCAGTCACGTTTACCTATCGCCGTTTGGGTGACATACGGCATCAAATTATTCGGAATCGCACTAGGGTCTTCACCAATCAAACCTGATTCGTGTGCACCCGCTGGATTAAAGTAACGCAGTAACACGACTTTCAGGTCATCTGGCGTTGCAGTCACCATATCAGCCAATATTTCTTCGATCATCAGTTTAGTGCGGCCGTAAGGATTGGTCGCTGAGGTTGGAAACGTTTCATCTACAGGCATTGAGGCCGGATCACCATAGACTGTCGCCGAGGAACTAAACACAAATTTATCGACTGAAAATTGTTGCATTACTTCAAGTAAAACGAAGGTGGCATCTAGATTATTTTGATAATACATCAATGGAAAAGCACAGGATTCACCCACCGCTTTCAAACCAGCCAAATGAATCACTGACTCAATCTTGTGGGTATTGAAAATACCGACTAGGGCATCTTTATCACGACAATCCGCCTTGTAAAATGACAGTTTTTTACTGGTGATTTGGCTAACACGTTCAATCGCCACAGGAGAGCTATTGCAAAGGTTATCGATCACGACCACATCATATCCAGCCTCTAGTAGCACTACGCAGATATGCGAGCCGATATAGCCTGCACCGCCTGTCACTAATACGGTTTGTGTCATCCTAATTCCTTTTTCTGTTGTGCCAATGTAGTAATAGCTGTAGCCGCTTTTTGCGGCATACTGTACAAATCTTCAGTGTCTGCATAAATAAGTGCGTGCTGCGAATATTGGCTTAACGTGGTCTTATTTAGCATTGAAGCAATGTCTTCGGCTACTAACGAAGGGTTATCTGCTGCCCTAAACACCCGTCCAGACTCTGCTTTAGTCACATGTTTTGTATAACCACAAACATCAGACACAATCATCGGTAAACCTGCCACCATGGCCTCTAAAATGACTGTCCCGGTATTCTCTTTTCTTGCAGGATGTATCAGTAAATCCGCTGCTAGTAAAAACTGAGGTACGTCTGAACGCCCCCCCAAAAAGTGGATATTTGCCTCAACACCTAATTGTTTTGCCTGCGCAGTTAATGATGATGTATCACCATCACCAATAATCATTAATTGTATGTCAGCCTTGAGCGATTCTGGCAAATGAGCAATAGCCGCAATAGCACGATCCACACCTTTGGTTTTGAAACCGGTGCCTACCATTAGGATGAGCCATTTATCGTCACTAAGATTGAATTCTTGTCGAACCTGTCGGCGAATAGCATCTGCATTATTTGGTCGTTTTCGATTCTTATCAATGCCAGGTGGAAGGCTAATCAACCGCTCTTCTGGCGTGTTGTAATGCTGTTTGAATAAGGCTTTTTGCACATCGGAAATCATTAACGATATCGTCTTACTCTGCTCACCAAACACCGCTCGCTCACACGCTTTATAAAACCGCACTCGACCAGAATACTTCAGTAAAGAATAAAAGGGCTCTGCTTTCACACGATCTAGATAACAAGGATCCGCCGCATAGTAGATATCTAAGTGAGGCATCTTATTAAAACCAATCACTAAGTCATACTCCCCTTCATCTAACTTGGGGATAACCTTATCGATATATGATTGCAGTTTGGCATGATTACTCCAGCCAGAAGTCGGAATAATATGAACGTTGTAGCCATCAGGAGTCTCTCCCTGCCACTCCATTACAAAGATATCGACGGTGTCCTCTGAGCTTATACAGCATTGCATAATATTGATGAAATCACGCGACAGTCCACCGAAGGGGAAATATTTATACAAACATACCGCGTACTTCATAATTTTCTATCAGTGCGTTGCAGCATAACGCGGAAATAGGCCTCAAGCTCTGGGTTGGACCAATTTTTCAAAAAGCGTTTTTTATCTCGAAAGTGAGCTATTGCCCCTTTTTTATCATTGCTATACTCACGCATGGCATCCAAGTCGATAAGCATAATAAAACCTTGCTCATCGACCAAAAGATTTTGTGCTTTCATATCGCCATGACCAATATTCATTTGCCGCAACTGACTAAAAATTTGCTGTATTTGCTGGGTTTCAGATTCTGTTGGCATGCGGTCTTCGTAACTGACTAACATTTCATCAGCGGCTCTGTATTCACTAATGAAATAAGCTGTTCGACGGATTGGTCCAAAGCGATGTTCAATAAAAGCGAGTGGCTTAGCTGTGCTTATACCAATAAATTCGAGCAGATTAGCACTTAACCAAGAATTTGCAGCTCGGCTTGATCGCCAGCATCGGCTCAGGAAATGCCATAGGCTTTTGATGTTGTATCGTTTAATAACAACATCACGTCCCGCTAATTGTGTCTTGATTACTGTTGCCGTGTTACCCGACTTTAATACTTTTCCACCGGCAAACTGTTTTTCAATATCCGTTATAGATTCAATATTGGCTTGCTGCCAAAATTCACGTTTTGCTGCGACCTGCCAATCAAATCGTTGCAGGTAAAATGTCATGGTGCAGTCACGAAAACATTTTTTTAAAAACTGCTTTTTGCGTGTATACCAAGCCTGTTGCAAACGCTGCTCAAACTCAACGCGATCACTTGCCGTAAACACCCAGCCACGACTACCAAAATAAGAAGGTAACGACTCTAATAAGAGGGGCCTATACTCAACTTCAAACTGCGCGACTAATTTGGCTAAATTATCTAAGCTGTCCTCTTTGCTAGCGACTGAATCATCAGAAAAAGCTCCCACTGTACCTAAATCTATCAGTGTCAGCCCCTGTGGATTCATCAAAATGTTGTCTGGATGAATATCATCTTGATACATACCTGCCGAATGCAATCGACTCATTAACTCATAGAGCATGCTGATATGCTTTTCAGGTCGGTCCTTTAAACTAAAAGCTTGGCTTTCTGGAATATAGTCAAAAATGAGTGCGGAGCCTGTGGCTGTTTTTTTAACCGTATCCAGTAACTCGGGAACTCGCACATCACTTTTTTGAATTAAGGCAATTCCTTGCTGTTCACGTTTAAAGTCTTTTTGACCCTTTTTATTACTGGCAAAATACTTAATTACTACCTGATTGCCATCATTATCTCTGGCTTTAACAACCAGTCGTCGATTCGCTAATAGTCTTAGACTGTCAGTACATTGAAAATGTTTTTTATTTAAAATTATCTCGTGTGGGTAATGACAATGCTCGGCTTGCGCAATCACTGAATCGATCGACGTTTTCTCATTCAGCATATAAAGTATCCGCTCGTTGTTTTACTTGTTGCCATAAGTCTTGGTGCTCTGATAAAGCTTGCCTGAGTGACTGTCCCGTATAGGTTTTAATAAAGCGGAAAAGGTCCCGTTGCGTTAGAGGTACGGCATAGGCGGAAAAATATAAACTCCCTAAATCCTTCACTTGCCAGCGTTTCGGCACCCTTTTACGTATTTGTGCTCGATGAAGGTCGATCAGATAAATCGGCATTGTCGGCTGATAATCATTAGTTTCAGCAAAGGATTTATCAAGCAGAAAATGACATAAATAAAAATCACGGTGATTCATGCCTTCTCGGTGCATGGTCCCGGCAATATGAGCTAACTTTTCAATTAGATTCTGTTTGCTTCGAAAGCTAGGAGGTCGATGTGTCCATTGCCGACCGAGATCTTCTAGACTCATAGTGTCAGTTAGATCATCCGTAATCACAAACGAATGTAATTTGGCAGGATTTAGTCCTTTTTCGCCGTAACCAGCTAATGTCATTGTGTCGAGCTGATGAGACGTTAGAAACTTAACGGCTTGCCACTCACTACGAGCACTAATAATAGGCAGGCGGAATGACAAGAGATTTTTAACGATTTCAGCCCAGCCTACGCCTTGGTGATATTTCAAAAAATAATGCTGTTTATTCAGCTCAAAACGAAGCGTACGACGCCCCTCTTTATCACGAAAAATCTCACCAGGCATTTGGCTTAGGTAAGCAAAAACCGACTCAGATTGCCATGCTTGTGAGAGTTCTTTTCGAAGATACAGTGTCTGTTTAATCATTCAATTGAGATGTATTTTTTCAGATAGCTTAGCAATAGAGAAACGTTGTTCAGCCTGAATTTTGATAAACTGTTGAAGTCCAATAGTGAGATATTATCATCACTACATTAGTTTAAGGGGAAGACGTGTCATTTAAAGCCACTATCATTCGTCATCAAGCCATGATTGAAAGTCTGCTTACGCTTGAGCCACAAGTAAGCGCGCTGGCAAAGCGTATTAAAACGTGTGTTGAGCAAGGCAATAAAGTCTTATTCTTTGGTAATGGTGGCAGCGCTTCAGATGCGCAACATTTAGCCGCTGAATTTGTGGTGCGCTACTATAAAGACAGGCGCCCATACGGAGCCATTGCCTTGACCACTGATACCTCTATTCTAACTGCGCACAGCAATGATTATGATTTTAACACTGTGTTTGACCGTCAAATTGAAGCTTTAGGAAAGCAAGGTGATATTGCCATTGGCTTATCCACCTCAGGGAATAGTGGCAATGTCATTAATGGCATTAAGACCGCTAAACAACAAGGAATCTGGACATGTGCTTTCACCGGCCTTGGTGGTGGTGAATTAATGCATGTCGCCGATGATTGTATTGCGGTGCCGGTCAGCGAGACGGCACGAGTCCAAGAAGGTCATATATTGATAGGCCATTGGTTGTGTGAAACTCTTGATGACACTGACTATTACGAAGTATGAGTCAGCAACAAATAAACACTGATGTCGTCATCATTGGTGCTGGTATAGCTGGACTGTGGCTTCATCATCGTTTAAACGATATGGGTATTCATGCATTGTTGATTGAAAATGGCCAGATTGGTCAGGGCCAAACACTCAGCTCTCAAGGCATTATTCATGGTGGCAGCAAATACGCATTAAATGGTGTGTTATCTAAAGCAGCCCAAGTCATCAGCAGCATGCCCAAACGCTGGAAAGATAGCATCGAAGGACACGGGGATATTGATCTTAGCTCAGTGAAAAAACTGGCTGACCATCAATTACTCTGGTCTAAAGACAAAATTTCTTCAAAAATGGTGTCTTTTTTTGCGAGCAAAGCGCTCAGTGGACGTATGCAGCGTGTCGATAAAACTAACGCCCCTGCTCTTTTTCAAGATCGAGGATTTAAAGGCACACTCTACCAGCTTGATGAGCCGGTATTGGATGTGCCTAGTCTTCTTAAAGCTATCACCGAGAAATGGCATCAACGTATGCTTGCTGTAGCAAAACAAGCTAAGTATAGATGGATCAAATCAGGTAAACAGATTGCTTCACTTGAGATAGATAACATCTGTATTCATGCCAAACAATTTGTCTTAACTGCAGGTGAAGGCAATGAAGAGATACTTCACACCCTTGATATAAAACAACCAGCCATGCAACGACGTCCATTACAAATGGTTTTATGTAAAAGTCGTCATTCATCTCAGCCTTTGCCTGAAATTTTTGCGCATAGTTTAGGTAGTGGTTCCAAACCCATAGCCACCATTTCAAGTCATTTGGATCAACAAAAAAACGTGGTGTGGTATCTGGGGGGAAACATTGCTGAAGAAGGTGTAGATAAGTCTGAAGCGCAGCTGATTGAAGAAGCACAAAAACTGTTAGCCTCGATACTGCCCTGGTTTGAGTTACCCGAACTGGAATGGGCTACGCATGCCGTGAATCGTGCCGAACCAAAACAATCAAGCCTGACACGTCCAGACAGTGCGTTTATTAACTCACAAGAGAATTTACATATTTGCTGGCCAACGAAACTAGCTTTAGCACCAGATTTAGCCGATCAAGTGTTACTGGCTCTTAAGCCAGAACAAATGGCCAAAGAGGAATACAACAACCCCGACTACCCTCATCCATCATTGGCAATGCCTTTGTGGGACAGAGCATTTTAATGTGGCGTACTTAGAGCAAAAAAAAATGATTGCTGACACCGGGTTAGCTGTGTCCCCCATTGGCTTAGGCACGGTTAAAATCGGTAGAGATAAGGCCGTAAAATATCCTGAGGGATTTACGATCCCAGAGGATGAACAGGTCATCGCTTTATTAGAACGAGCATGGGAATACGGAATTAATCTCATTGATACCGCTCCCGCTTATGGCCGCAGTGAACAACGCCTAGGAAAATTACTTAAAAAAGTAACGAGGGATTGGGTTATTACCACTAAAGCAGGTGAATATTTTGATGCTGAAACAGGAGAATCATTCTATAACTTCACACCTGAATCGCTGATTAAAAGTGTTGAGAATAGTCTGAAACTCTTACAAAGAGATGAGTTAGATATTGTATTGATTCACTCTAATGGCAATGACAAACATATCATCAAGCACGATGGCGCTCTTGAAGTATTGGCTGACCTGAAACAACGAGGCTGGATTCGCGCCAGTGGCATGTCTACCAAAACCGTCGAAGGAGGATTATTAGCACTCGAACAATCAGACATCGCGATGGTCATGCACAATCTGCACTACCAAGATGAAAAAGCCGTATTAGATTCAGCAGCCATGCACAATAAAGGTATTTTCATTAAAAAAGCGCTTGGAAGCGGTCATATGACCACTCAATCAAGCCAAGATATTGTGCAAGAAAACTTCAACTTTATCTTTTCTGAAGTAGCGGTGAGTAGTGTCATTATTGGCACCATTAACCCTAAACACTTAGCAGAGAATGTTAAAAAAGTAACGAACTCACTCGTATAATCAAGTCACATTACTTATGAAAAATGAGATCGTCACTTTCTTAAGAACTTCAGCTACAGTCACGTTTAGAGCACTATTTTTTGACTAATGACCTGAAATTTTATTCACGATTGCTGTGGTTGAACAATTTTCAACTAAGCCCATGACTTTAACTTCACCACCATAACCTTCAACGATCTCCCAGCCAACGACGCCTTTTTTATCATAGTCGCCACCTTTCACCAGAATATCGGGTTGGATCAGTTTGAGTAACTCTTCAGGCGTATCACCCGGAAAACACGTTACCCAATCAACATCGGCCAAGCCAGCAAGCACTGTTAAGCGCCTATCTGCCGAATTAATTGGTCGGCCTTCACCCTTAAGTTTAGTTACTGACTCATCCGTATTAATTGCTAACACCAATCGGTCACCTAAGGCTCTAGCTTGTTGCAGATAAGTCACATGACCAGCATGCAAAATATCAAAACAGCCATTGGTAAAGACAATTTTTTCACCACGCTGCTTGGCCTGTTCTACCGCTATTTTTAATTGCTCAATCGACACAGCACCACCGATGGAGTGATCGGTATTATTTATGCCTTGATGACGTTCGTATTCGGCTCTAAGTTCAGGTTCACTTACCGTTGAGGTTCCAACTTTGCTCACTACAATACTTGCAGCGACATTAGCCAGAGAGACTGCTTGCTGGAGACTTGCTCCTGCGGCAATGGCTACCGCTAAGGTTGAAATAACCGTATCACCAGCTCCGGTAACATCCGATACGGCTTTGGCTATAGCGGGTAAGTGAAATTCAGGCTTATCTGCCTCTATCAACGTCATTCCGTGCTCACTACGCGTGATCAAGATCGCTTTAATGTCATGCGCTTTGAGTAATGCTTTCGCTTTGTCAATCAAGTCCTGCTCTGATGTTACTGGCCCTACTATTGACTGAAACTCAAGCATATTCGGCGTAATAAGATCTGCCCCACGGTATTTCTCAAAATCATCCCCTTTAGGATCAACCAGAACCGGAATCTGTTTACTTTTGGCTTTTTCAATCCAAAATTGAGGATAAGTCAGTGTGCCCTTGTTGTAATCGGATAACACAAGTACATTCGCTTGTTCGGTGACATGATCAGCTAAACCTTGCATATCGAGAGCGACTTTTTCAGTAAAGCGAGATTCGAAATCTAAACGAATTAATTGCTGCTGGCTGCTAATGACGCGAGATTTGATAATCGTGATAGCTTCAGCACTTTGATGAAATAAGCAGTTGATAGAAACTGCGTGAAGTTTTTGTTTTAGCACTCTGGCTGCTTCATCCGGTCCAGTAATGCCTGAAATATTACAACTAGCTCCAAGTGAAGCAATATTCATAGCGACATTTGCCGCGCCACCAGGCACATCTTCCAAACGCTCAACATTCACCACTGGAACCGGCGCTTCTGGCGAAATGCGGCTAGCTCGACCATAGTAAAAGCGATCCAGCATCAAATCACCGATAACAGCAATTCGAGCTTGTTTTAAATCAGGAAAATCAGATTTCATCATGCAGGTGTATCACGCTAAAGCAAAATTAGAGACGCTATTGTGCTTGTAAAATAGCATCGAGTCTATGCCAGACCTGATCTGGCTGCATCTCGGACATGCACACAGGCTGGCCTAATTTCGACGATTCCAAAGGACAGCGTCGTTTATAACAAGGCGAACAAGACATGCCCGTAATTAAGTGTTGCTGATGTTGGCCATGGGTGCCAATAAGATGTGTATCGGTTGAACCATATAAGGTAATTGCTGGCTTATTCATCATTGCGGCCATATGTGCCAAACCGGTGTCACTGCATAAAGCGGCATCAGATTTTTGCATAATTGCTGCAATATTATCCAAGGACAAACGTGGTAAAACATAGGCTTTATCAGATACTGCGGCAATTTCTAAAGCTCGCTGATATTCCTCATCATTACCAGAAGGAATCAGTACTGAATAACCAGCGTCCACGGCTTTTAAGGTCAGCGATTGCCAATGATTAACGGGCCATAATTTAGTTAGCCAACTAGCATTATGCACCAACATTAAAAACCGCTTAGGGATAGCAAAGTTAAGAAGAGGAAGCTGGCAGTGTGATAAATCCACGCCATAGTCTGCCGCCGTCTCAGGCACTGGATAATTAAGTGCCTTCGCCAGAATCTGTCTCATACGTTCAACTGCATGCTGATTTGGATTCACGTTAATCTTATGACGATAGGCCAAGTAGGCAGGTTTTTCACGACAACTGTATTTATCTAGACCATGCACGGGGCCTTTTCTAAGCAGACTAACTAATGCACTTTTGAGATTATTTTGCATATCGATAACGGCATCATAACCGTCCGCATTTAGCGCTTTATAAAAGCCACCAATTTCGCCGTTTGATACGTTCTTCAGCCAACTTTGCCGCCAGTGTCGATGAGATGTCGTTATTACCTTCCTCACACTGGGATGCCATTTTGGTACGTCAGCAAAGGCTTTATCCACTACCCAGTCAAACTCAATATCGGGAAAGGCTTTAACAGCATCAGTCAGAGCAGGAAGGGCGTGCATAAGATCGCCCATCGAGGTTAATTTAATTATGAGAACGCGCATTGCGGTATTAGTTAAAGTCCAACGATAGAGGATGCTGCCGATGATGCTTGAGTATGTGCAAAAAGGCATCAGGATTTTTTATTTGAGTTAACTCACCCTCTCGCGGAAAGAGCTTGTCTTGTAAACGGGACAACCAAAAACGCAAAGCCGCAGCACGACACACCATATTCCAATTCGCTTTTTCAGCCTCAGTCAATGGTCGTTTTTGGGTATAGCGCTGCATCAATGCTTGATAACGTTGAGGATCAGGTAGTCCCTCATCATTGATACACCAGTCATTGACCGCTACGGCTAAGTCGAAGGCAAGGTATTCATCACTGGCAAAGTAAAAATCGATGATGCCGGTCAAATTCTCACCATCGAATAACGCGTTATCTCGGAACAGATCAGCATGGGTGACACCTGCAGGTAAATCTAGCCCGGCATAACCTTGTTGATAAGCCAGCTCATTTCTCAGCAATGCACTTTGTTCGGTATCAAGTTTGGGATAGATCGTTTCTGCCGTCTGTTGACGCCAGACGGGGCCCCTCTCGTTGTCACGTCGCGCCTTAAACTGCTGACCGGCAATGTGCATATCAGCCATTGCCTCACCAATTTGCGCACACTGCGCCAAAGTTGCCGTTGAACTAACACCTCGTCCAGGCAAACGAACCACCAAGGCAGCCGGTTTTCCACACAATTGTTTTAGATATTGACCCTGCTGGTCCGCCTCGGGATGTGCGGATGGAATTCCTTGCTGATAAAAGAAGGTCATCACGTCAAGAAAGTAGCCTAATTCATCAAAGTCATGATGCTCAAATAGGGTGAGGACGAACTGGCCTTCAGAGGTGGTAACAAAATAATTAGTGTTTTCGATGCCATCACTAATGCCTTGATAGGACACTAATTCACCGACCGAATAATCACCCAAAAACGCGATTAAATCATCGCGTTCGACTTCAGTGTAGACTGACATTAAAGCAACTCAGATAGTTAATAGGTTTACCACTTAAAGAGGATCCAGTTGGGTACAGCTGGCGAGCCAAGCTCAAAGCTTTTTGTCTCAAGAGAACCATCACCATCAGAATCCATTAGGTAGTATGGCTTCCCGATGGTTGGCGTGACTTTAATCATGTAGAGCTCACCATTGACACGGTATTCTTCTACCGTGCGGTCATCTTCTTGAATGATATTAATATCGGGCTCCATGCTTTCACCGCTTTGAAGTGGCTCAGGAATTACAGGGGGTTGAACCAAAACAGAATCCTCTGCCCAAACTTGAGTTGTCATTAGCAACCCTACTGCGCTTACAATAGCGATTTTATTAAACATGATAATGCTCCGTGTCATATGGCACTAAAGATAGCATTTCCGCTGCTTAGAGAAAAGCAGTCTGTTCTCTAGTTACCCAATTGGTTGTTATTACATATGAGTCAATCTGCCCCTTTTGTTTTAGTCGATGGTTCTTCCTATCTGTATCGCGCATTTCATGCGATGTTCAAAGCAGACTTGCGCAATGCGGCTGGTGAGCCCACCGGCGCGGTAAGAGGTGTTACGTCGATGTTACGCCGATTACTCGCTGATTACCCGAATAGTCCAATTGCGGTCATCTTTGATGCCAAAGGCAAAACCTTTCGTGATGAACTGTATTCAGAATACAAAGCGCAACGACCACCGATGCCGGACGACTTGCGTTCACAAATTCAGCCGGTTCACGACATCATTCAAGCAATGGGGCTGCCTCTACTAATGATTGATGGGGTGGAAGCCGATGATGTCATCGGTACGTTCGCTCAACAAGCAACCAAAAAAGGATTAGACGTCGTCATCAGTACCGGTGATAAAGACATGGCTCAGCTCGTTAACCAACACGTGACATTGGTCAACACCATGACTGAAACCGTGATGGATATTGATGGCGTCAAAGAAAAGTTTGGTCTGCCTCCGGAGCTGATTATCGATTTTCTTGCCCTAATGGGGGACAAGGTTGACAACATTCCTGGAGTGCCCGGTGTAGGTGAAAAAACAGCGCTCAGTTTGCTGCAAAACCTGGGCAGTCTGGAAGCGATTTATAATAATCTGGAAGCGGTTCGAGAATTAGATTTTCGTGGCGCAAAAAAAATGCCTGAAAAGTTAGCCGAAAATAAAGAGCTTGCTGATTTAAGTTACCTACTTGCTACAATCAAATGTGACGTTGAACTCGATATCCGGATTGAAGATATCAAAAATCAACCACAAGACGATGCCGCCCTGCTCGAACTGTTCACTAAGCTCGACTTTCGCAGTTGGATTAATGAACTTAAATCAAATAATCATAAAGCTGG
>DRHY01000259.1 GCA_011052985.1 Methylophaga thalassica | reverse complement strand
CCACGTATTTTGCACAATATTGTGCCCGCTAATGCGGTCTACACGACCTTTCCGTCAGGCATTGAGCATGCAGAAAGAACCCTTCCGGGTCAGCCGATGAGACCGCTTCCAGCAGCCGGTGCCTATTCGATGGCCCCACCAGAAAAGTCGGATGCTGAAAAGCAGGAAGACAATGCAAAAACAGCACAAGACTTTGCGAATCAGATTCTGCAAAACGACAGCGGTTATGGCATGTAATGATGTTGGTTCAGAACAAAAAACAACGCGGATTTACTCTGATCGAACTACTGGTTGCACTGGTGTTATTGGCCTTAATTGCCACATCAGCAGCACCGTTAATGCAGGTGTCAGCTAAGCGGGATAAAGAGCAGGAATTAAAACGCGCTTTATGGCAGGTACGTGATGCCATTGATGACTTTAAGCAGGCAGTTGAGGATGGTCGTATTGAGCAATCGGATGAGTTATCGGGCTATCCGACCTCATTAGCTCAACTTGTTGAAGGGATGGAAGACCAGCTAGATCCCGATCATAAAAAAATCTATTTCCTGCGCCGTATTCCCCGCGATCCGTTTGCTACTGACACTAATACCAGTAATAGCAATACATGGGGAAAACGAAGTTATGAAAGTTCATTCGATGATAAAGAAGCAGGTGATGATGTGTATGACATCTATTCGCTATCAGAGGCGGTGGGTCTTAACCAACAGCCGTATCGAGAATGGTAATGCGTAACGGTATCGTCAATCACGGTTTTACACTGATTGAAATATTGGTGGTGTTAACCATTATCGGCGTGCTGCTGAGTTTGGTCACCCCGCGTTATTTTGACTCAATTGATCGCTCAAAAGAAACCGTGCTGCGTCATGACTTACAGGTCATGAGAAATGCCATTGATCACTATGTCAGTGACCGAAATGCCTACCCCGATGCACTTGAGGATCTGGTTGAAGCTCATTACCTTCGCGCCGTGCCAGTTGATCCAATAACCGATAGAAAAGACACGTGGATACTGGTGGCACCAGAAGATGCCTTTTATGAAGGCAATGTTGCTGATGTGCACAGTGGTTCAGAACAGATGGCATCTGATGGGTCGCTTTATGTTGAATGGTAGAGCGCCTTTCTCTGCAGGATTTGTTTTGCTTGGCATGCTCTGTCTATTGCTCATTTCTAGCATTGTGATGACCAAAGCCACGACCCAATGGAGTGACAAAGTCAGGCGCGATCGTGAGCAAGAGTTACTCAAAGTGGGCGATACCATTCGACTCGCTATTGGTCGTTATTACCATGCCACGCCGGGGCTAATTAAAGAATATCCACCCACGTTAGAGGCCTTGTTGCACGACGATAGATTTCCCTCACCACAACGGTATTTACGCAAATTGTATGTCGATTCGGTGACACAACGTGAAGGCTGGGGGATTGTGGTGGCTCCGAATGGTGGCGTGATGGGCATCAATAGTTTGTCCGGCGAACAGCCGTTTAAACAAAAAAATTTCCGACCTATTTACCAAGAATTTGAAGATAAAAAAGTCTATGCCGATTGGTTTTTTGTGTACGTAGAGGACTACCGATCTTGACCGCTGTTATTGGCAAAACAAACGCATCAAATGGAAGGTATGCAGAGTGAAAAAAACAGTAAAAACAGCTACAAATGAAATTGCTGAAGCATTGATGGCATTCAAGTCAGTATTTATTACTGTGGGTGTGTTTAGTGCCATTTTGAATGTGTTGATGCTGGCACCATCACTCTATATGTTGCAGGTCTATGATCGGGTGCTCAGTAGTCGGAATGAATCGACCTTATTGATGCTGACATTGATGGTTATTTTGGCGTATTTAATCCTGGCTGGTTTGGAGTTTGTTCGAAGTTTTGTGTTGATTCGAGTCTCGGCCAAACTTGATATGACATTGAATAAACGTGTTTACACAGCGGCGTTTGAGCAAAGCTTAAAAAGCACTGGCGTCAATGCGGGGGCTTTCTTAAATGACCTAAGTACTTTGAGGCAGTTTGTCAGTGGCAATGCCCTGTTTGCCTTCTTTGATGCGCCATGGTTTCCGGTTTATATCGCTATCATTTTTCTATTTGATGCCACCTTGGGTTACTTTGCTTTGGCTGGTGCCTTGGTGTTGATCGCTTTGGCTTTCATTAATGAGCGTCTTTCCAAAAAGCCATTAGCCGAAGCGAATACGGCAGCCCTTGCGGCGAATAACTTAGCCACCAATACCTTGCGAAATGCTGAAGCAATCGAAGCGATGGGCATGTTGGATAATCTGATGAAACGCTGGTATGTGATGCAAAGTCAGTATTTAGCGTTTCAAAGTGAAGCCAGTGAGAAGGCGAGTGTGATATCCGCTATCACACGTTTTACCCGTTTATCTTTGCAGTCCTTAGTGTTGGGTCTGGGTGGCCTGTTGGTATTAGAAGACAAAATTACCCCAGGCATGATGATCGTGGCATCGATTTTAATGGGCAGAGCACTGACGCCTGTTGAGCAACTGATGAGTGTGTGGAAAACATGGAGCGGTGCCAAAAGTGCCTATGGCCGTATTCATGAATTACTGTTGGTAAACCCCAACCGTAAGCAAAATATGCCGTTGCCAAAACCTAAAGGTCACGTCACGGTAGAAGGTATTACCGTGGCACCGGCGGGCAGCTCAGTCCCTACTTTACGTCAATTAAGCTTCACTCTGTCACCCGGCGATGTGCTGGGCGTGATTGGGCCTAGTGGCGCGGGAAAATCGACTTTAGCGAGAACACTAGTCGGTATCTGGCCAACGTTATCAGGCCATGTACGCTTAGACGCTGCCGATATTTTCCAGTGGAACAAACAAGAGTTGGGGCCTGCGATTGGCTATCTACCTCAAACCATCGAATTATTTGCCGGTACGGTAAGTGAAAACATTGCTCGGTTTGGTCAAGTCGATGCCAACAAAGTCATCAACGCGGCGAAAGAAGCCGGAGTTCACGACATGATTCTGCATCTGCCAAAAGGCTATGAAACGCTGCTGGGTGATGATGGTGATGGCTTATCTGGGGGACAGAAACAGCGGCTGGGGCTAGCACGTGCGATTTATGATGAACCGTCACTGTTAGTGTTGGATGAACCGAACTCTAATTTAGATGAAACCGGTGAACAGTGTCTCGCGGCGACGTTAAAACATCTTCGACAAGCGGGTAAGACGGTGGTGGTAATTACACATCGTTCGAGTGCCTTAGCGGCGACAACAAAACTACTGTTATTGGTTGAGGGGAAGGCACAGTTATTTGGTTCTTCTAAAGAGGTGATGGCGACCTTAGCTAAAAACCAACAGAAAAAAACATCTCATTCTCAAGCGACATCTGCGGCCTAACTATGACAACTCCTGTGAATGCACAACATAACGAACTCCCTGCCAATAATGCGAACTATACGGCTCTAAAAACCAATATCACCTTCTATACGCGACTCGGGTGGATGATTGTATTGCTGGGGTTTGGTGGCTTTATCCTCTGGGCGTGTTGGGCACCTTTAGATAAAGGCGTGCCACTGAATGGCAAAGTTTCTGTAGCCACTAATAAAAAGGCGGTTCAGTCACAAGATGGCGGCACGGTTGAAGCTATTTTGATCAAAGAGGGCTCGGTGGTTAAGGCAGGTGATGTGTTGATACGGATGAATAATATTCAAGCGAAAGCCAATGCTGAAACCAATCGAGTGCAATATTTTATCGCTAAAGCCACTGAGGCAAGGTTGATTGCCGAGCGTGATGATTTTACCGCGATCACCTTTCCTGATGTGTTAACAGAGGCGGCAAGAAATCCACGTATAGCGAGCTATTTAAAGACCCAAGAGGATGTATTTTCATCTCGTCGAAGTACCTTGAAAAGTGAGTTGTCAGCGATTG
>DRHY01000258.1 GCA_011052985.1 Methylophaga thalassica | reverse complement strand
TACTATTTTGATCAAGCCATTCGTGTTGCAGCAATAAAAAAAGCGGTTGAGCTCGAGCTTGATAGCGTTTTATCAATAAACTTTTTCCCTAATGCGGTATACCGTCCTGAGACTTGCATTAGAACAACACTCAAAGCCTGTGATGAATATGGTTTTCCAACTGAAAAAATCATGTTTGAAGTAACTGAGGTGGAGAGAGTTATTGATCATCAACATCTGAAGAATATTTTCAGCTATTACAATAAAAAAGGCTTTATTACCGCAATTGACGATTTTGGTGCTGGCTTTTCAGGATTGAATTTGATTTCAGATTGGCAGCCGAATGTTGTCAAACTTGATATGAAGTTGATTCAAAATATTCATACTGACACCACGCGACAAATTCTGACAGAGTCCATTTTAAACTTCACGTCAAAAATGAATATCCAAGTCATTTGTGAGGGGATTGAAAAAGTCGAAGAGTTTGATACTTTGAAAGCAATGGGTGTGCATTTATTTCAAGGCTATTACTTTGCAAGGCCAAAATTTGAAGGCTTAGCAGAAGTTGATTTGTCGTTGTTGTAATTTGAAAGATTTGCTCTAAGCACGTCCAAACATCGAGCGCATAAATTGCTGAAAGTAGTGCCTTGATTCCATCGTTTCAATAGGTAGCTGCTTTTCTTTCTTATATAAACCGATCACTTCGAGCATTCGTTTTGAATCTGTTTGGTTTTCTTTTGGAATGTATCTTACTGCCATCTCCCAATCAGAGAAGTCTCTCTCTTCAATAGCTTGATTGCTTATAAGTTCAACGTTTTGATGACGAATGTCATTGCATATTGAAGCATAAATATACTCTATGGACGATTTACTTCCTTCAAGGCATTGAATAATGGTTTTATCAAAATAGATTAAGCAGCCTGTCACGGAGAAGTGGGCATTTTTTTGTCTAAAATGAGCCATCATAGTCTCTATATCCTGATGACTATAATCGATCGTGCTCTGACTTTTATAAATGATTTGGCGAAGTGTTGTCATCTAAACTCGAACAGTTCATGTCGTTTATTATTAAAGAAAAGAAATCAATGCGCTAGTGAGGCACGAGTCATCTCCAGCGTTGCTGACAATGATATCAATAGTAGGAGAGGAGATATGCATAAAGTTACTCTATAATCAAATATTAACGTCTTCTACAGAAGTCAATCTATACAAACATTTAATTTCCATCATATTAGTATGATTCACTGTTGGTACATAGTCTGATTTTAATGAATTCACGTCAAGCAAGCTTCTGATACAACTTGTTATTTTTGAAAATTGCCAGATTGTAATTCAATAAACTAGAGATGATAAAACAACCATCACATTTATTTCATAGCTCTGATGGCATGTTAAGTGAAAAGATGAGGAGAACTCTATGATTAGATACGTAATACTTTTTATCAGTCTGATGATGTTTGCGCCGATGTCAAATGCATCTGAGTGTCCGAGCTTCCTAAATTATGATTTGCCCAAACTACATTCAAATCAGACGGTAAATCTGTGTGATATTGCTGCTGGAAAAAATCTACTCATAGTCAACACCGCAAGTCATTGCGGTTTTACTCATCAGTTTGAAGGCTTAGAAGCGCTACATGAAAAATATATAAACAAAAATTTTGTGGTGGTTGGTTTCGCGAGTAATGATTTCAATCAAGAAGCAAAAACTGAAGAAGAAGCGGCGAAAGTCTGCCGTGAAAATTTTGGTGTCACCTTCACCATGGTAGCCCCTAGTTATGTAACCGGTAACAGAGCAAACCCCATATTTAGAGAGCTGAATAGTCAGAGTGAAAAACCTAGCTGGAATTTTAATAAATATTTAGTTTCAGCTGATGGCAAAGTGATTGAACATTTTGGTAGCTCTGTAGAGCCTGATAGTGAATCACTCATAGGTGCGATAGATACTTTACTCACAGAATAAAATTAAGCACTCAACTTCCCAATATGAATTAGCTGGCGCCAATCTGGACAGTTGACTAACGCTTACGCAAGGTCAATACTAATCAAGTTAGCGTGTGCTGTATTAAAACAGTTAAATATCTCAAGATTAGGAAGGCTTGGAGTGAGAGAAGGATGTGTATGCAAGTTCGTCTGCTGATTGTGGCTGCTTTCAGCTTATTTGTAGCGGGCTGCGGAACAGTTCATAATGCCATTGGACCTGATTCTCCCCGCTCATCGCTGAGAGATTCTCTGGATGCACCTTATAAAGTCTCTATGGACAATTCCGCATTTTGTGAGATTGATAGACCTATAGCTGAAGAGCCAAAAGTCATACGTGTGGCAGACTTCTACCATGCGGTTCTATACTTCAAATTAGACTCTACTCAATTTTCCACACAGTCTCTTCAGCAATCAGCAGAAATTTATCAGCAAATTCTGTCAAGAAATAAATCACAGAAAATAACTTTGATAGGACACACCGACACATTAGCATCGTCCTCATATAATGATGCCTTATCGGACCGACGGGCGAATAAGGTCAAAGATGATTTGTTGGGCTTGGGTATCGATTCTGACCGAATCAATACAGTTGCTGATGGAGAAAAGCATCTAAAAATCCCAACGCAAGACAACACGGCAGAGCAATTGAATCGCCGAGTTGAGATAGATATTCGTTAATTGCTGGAGTGCAAGTTAACATGAAACACACATCCCCTTTAATATTTGCAGTAATGCTTTTTAGCAGTATGTTTTCAGTGAGTGCTTTTGCTGAAACACTAGAAGAAGCCGTTGCCACGACCGTTCAAAACAACCCTGAAATACTTGCTGAAGCAAATCGAAAATACAGCGTCGATAAAACGGTGGACCAAGCGAGAGCCGGTTATAAGCCAACCGTTGATCTCACTTTGGGTATTGGTTTTGAACGAGCTAAAAACCCATCGACATCTCCAGACCATAGTTCATTATCTCGGGGTGAAGCAGAGATTCGTGCAACCCAAATGCTCTATGATGGCTTTGCGACTAAAAGTGCGATTGAAGAATCATTATCTAATGCCGAAGCGGCTGGTTATCAGGTGATGGGGGCGGCAGAAAAATTGAGTTTAGGTACGGTTGAACGCTATCTTGATGTATTGCGTCGTGAACAATTATTAAAGTACACGGAAGACAATCTGACTCAGCACAACTCATTGTATGACAAAGTAAAGCTGAAGGCCGATAGTGGCGTTGGCAATTATACTGATGTCGCACAAACAACAGGGCGACTTGCCCTAGCCGAAGCAAACTTACTCTCTGCTAAAGGTAATTTGACGGATTCAAAATCCCGCTATATTCGATACGTTGGACATGAGCCGGAAGGTTTAGTGGATCCCATTAAAACCTGTTGTGATGATGTACCAAGCACATTAGATGGTGCGTTAAAAATAGCTTTCCATGAGTACCCTGATATTTTAGCGGCTGTTTCTGAACATGAGGCATCACTTGCTCAGCAGGAAGGGGCTAAAGCACCCTTTCACCCTCAAATTAATCTAGAAGCCAGCGCCAGCTTGGACAATAACATTGATGGCACTCGAGGACAGAACAAAGATGCGTTAGCAATGGCGAGGCTTGATTATAATTTATTGAATGGTGGTGCTGATAAAGCCCGACTAGAGCAAACTAAGTATCTCAGTGAGCAAGCCCTAAACAGAGCTGATGGTACCATTCGTGAAGCAGAAAAAAATGTTCGTTTGGCATGGTCAAATGTGGACTCATTGGCTCGCCGTCTACCTATCCTTGAGAAGCGTGTCCAAGCAGCAAAGCTAACACGTGATGCTTATTCTCAGCAATTTACTGTCGGTAGACGAACCTTGGTTGATCTACTTGATACAGAAAATGAGCTGTTAGCTGCTCAAAATGCCTATACCAATGTTTATTTTGACCATATGTATGGCTGCTATTGGTTATCTCAAACAATGGGCCAGCTACTCAAAAGATTGAATGTAGATGTGCCTGAGGCATCTATCAAAGTTGCTGATAAAGCGACTATTGATGAGGCAAAATAAGCGCTAAACTTCTGCTTCCTGCGGTTCAATCTAAATGAGGCGTAATGATGCTAAGCAGAGTATCTACAGAAAGGTTTTTTAGCTCATCAACTTGATAGGTTAAAAAACTGTCTCGTTGAATTTCAGATCGGTCCACAGAAGTATGTTCGCTAAATAAAGCTATCCCAGGAGTCCCTAAACAGGATGCAACATGACTCGGTCCTGTGTCATTGCCTATGACATACTGAGCGTGTTTCAAAATACCGGCCATTTCAAACCAAGATAAAATACCTTTGTCCTTACTTGGGGTATAGCCTGATAAATCATCAGCCATAGACAACTCATCAGGGCCCAAAACATTCACTACTCTAAATCCTTGCTCAACCAATCTGGCGGAAAGCTTTGAGAAATATGGCCAGCGTTTTTCTGGATGTTGTGCTGAGCACCCGGGTATTAATGCAATGTATGGCTTATCAACATTGGCCTTTTCAAGTAATTCATCAACATTGGCCGCCATCCAGCTCACATTTGGTTTCAATGCAAAAGTGATTGGTATTTGGTGTTGTTCAAGCAGTTGTTTGAGTCCTTGTAAACCTGAGACTCCATTGAGCGATGATCGTCGTGAAAACCACGGTGAGTTTGGTAAAAAATAGCGTTGATATAAGCTACTGCGGTTAGAGTTTTGTAGATCAATCACTAGGTCTATATTCTCATCACGTAACTTCTGTCTAAGTTTGAGTTGAT
>DRHY01000257.1 GCA_011052985.1 Methylophaga thalassica | reverse complement strand
GATGATGATCACCAACAAGTTAATACACATTTTAATGACCGATTCGTAGATGAGATTTTCAAGTCACGAACTCAACCACTCAGTCGTACGCAAGTAGATGCTTTGTTTGCCGGTAAAGAGCTCAGTGGGGGCCTTGCATACGAGGATTTATTTACAACTCAACCACCAACTCACAAACCCGAAAATGTAAAAGACGGTGTTTTATTGCGTTACTTAGGTCATGCCGGTTTTATGGTGCAAAGTGAATATGTGACAATTCTAATCGATCCAATTATTGCTACGCGCGATGAAAAAATTAAAGATGACATCGTCAGCTTTACTCAGCTCCCAGACTTTATTGATTATGTTTGCTTAACACATACACACCAAGATCATGTTAACTTTGAAACATTATTGCAGCTTAGGCACAAGATAGGAAAGATCATTGTACCTAAGAATAATGGGGGAGAACTACAAGACCCTTCACTGAAATTGATGTTGCAAAAATTACAGTTTGATACGATTGAAGTGGATGAGTGTGAGCAGTTGGCGATCCACAGCGGTATTATTACCAGCATTCCATTTTTTGGCGAACATGGCGATTTGAATATACGCAGCAAATCCGCTTGGACCATTGAATTGGAAGGAAAAAAACTGTTCTTTGGTGCAGACTCGGCTAATCCTGATGTGAATTTATATAAACACCTAACACCTTATTTAACAGATCTTGATGTGTATGCCATTGGTATGGAGTGTGTTGGAGCCCCTTATACATGGCTATATGGTGCATTATGTACAGCTAAAGTACCTAACACAATCAAAGATACTCGTCGTTTGAATGGCTCAGATGCATCGCAAGCTTCAGAAGTTGTTGAATTAATCAAACCGAAACATATTTTTGTCTACGCTTTGGGGATGGAACCATGGTACAAATATTTTATGGGTATTGAGTACAATGAAAATTCAGAACAGGTTCAGCAAATTAAACAGTTTTCGCAGACCACTCAACAATGGGACATTCAAGTTGAGTCTTTGTTTGCCAAGCGAGATCTTTTTTTGCCTAATTTAGGGTGACAGTAATGGATGTTGTTAGAAGTAAAGTAAAGCCTTCATTCAAGGACCTCATAGTAAAGTATAAGCACGCTATATTAATTGTAGGAGCTTTAGCTTTTGTGTCGTGGGTGAGATTAAACTTGGGTAGTGATCTGCCAGAAAAAGATCGTCAATCTATAGTCATAGAAAATGTGCAGCAAGGGTCGCTGAAAATTGATTTTGATGGCTATGGTACCTTACGCTCCAATAACCAGAAACTACTCACCAGCTATACGGCAGCGACGGTTGAAGAAATTGTTCTACGCCCTGGTGCTCGAGTGTCGGCTGGCAGTGTAATTTTAAAAATGTCTAACCCACAAATTGACCAGCAACTTGCGATTGCAAAGCAGCAGTTAGAGTCTGAGCAAATGGAACTCAACCAATTACAGCTTAACAATGAGCAAACACTAAATGAACGCGTGATCAGTGTGGTGCAATTGGAATCTCAACTTGCCCTTGCACAGCTACGAAAGAAAGCCATGCAAAAGTTATTTGAAAAAGGGATTGTGAGCGAACTGACGTATACCGAGGCAGATCTCACAGCGAAGCAATTTGAAGGGCATCTAGAGTTGCTGCGTCGAAGTGTTGAATCACTCAAAGAAGTGAATGCTAAAAAACTAGAGATCCAAAAGAAACTCATAGAGCAACGAGAAATTGACTTCCAAACAGTGTTGAATACCAAAGACAAATTGACAGTCAAAGCGCCTGAAGCTGGAATTTTGCAAGAACTTTATGTTGAGCTTGGGCAAAGCGTTGCACCAGGTGAGCAGCTCATCATGATAGGTAACCGTGAGGATCTCCTCGGTTTGTTGAAAATACCTCAATCTAAGGTAGGTCTAGTTAACATAGGGCAGACAGCGACTTTAAAAATCGGAACGGATACTGTAAGTGCAGAGGTGACACGTATCGACCCTGCTATTGAAGATAGTACGGTAACCGTTGAGCTAACCCCCACAAACACTTTACCTGCATCAGCCCGACCAAATCAGAGAATTGATGGCACAATCCATGTTAATGAACTAGCTAACGTGCTTTACGTAAGAAAGCCCGCAAATGTTCGTGCAAACTCTACGCAGAAAGTTTTTGTTTTGGATAACGAAGAGAAAGTTGCTACGCAGACTTCGGTATCATTTGGTGAAGATTCAGGTCAGTTTATTGAAGTGAGAACAGGCTTACAGGCTGGGCAGCAAGTGATCCTAAGTGATATGTCTAATATAGCTAATTCAGAAGTTGTGCGTATTGTTTTTTAATTTCATACCAAGTGAACAGACAAACAGAATTATAGGAAATACAATGAACAAAGATACGGTAATAAAACTAGAAGAAATAAGTAAACTGTTCTCATCGGAAGATGTTGATACATATGCGTTGTCGAGTGTCGATCTAGAAATAGCTAAAGGTGAATATGTATCTATCTCTGGTCCTTCTGGGGGTGGGAAATCAACATTGCTATCAATATTGGGGCTACTTGATCAACCAAGTTCAGGCAAGTATACATTAAATGGTAAACTCGTTAGTCAACTGGATAAAAATGACAGTGCAGCTATTCGCTGTGATGAAATCGGCTTTATTTTTCAGCAGTTCAATTTGATTGATGAGCTTTCGGTCGAAGATAATATCAGCTTACCCTTGCGTTATAGTGATAAAAACTATTCAGAGAAGGAAATATCTGAGCGTGTGCAAAAGTGCTTACAACAAGTTAAAATGGAGCACCGCAGAAGACATAAACCAAATCAACTTTCAGGGGGGCAGCAACAAAGGATAGCTATTGCTCGAGCTTTGGTTGCGCAGCCTAGTATATTACTAGTGGATGAGCCGACGGGAAACTTAGACTCAAAAAATGGTGATATCATTATGCAAATGCTGAGCGAGTTGAACGCGTCGGGTACAACCATTTGTATGGTGACGCATGACCCTCGTTATGCTGATATGGCGACTACTCAATATTACTTGCTAGATGGTCGGATCACGTTAGCATCGCCTTCTGTGAAGGAGGCTATTTAATGAAATTTTATCTCAGGACAGCCTGGCAAAGCCTAAAGTTAAGACCACTATTTGCGCTTGGAATTGTAACTACATTATCCATAACGTTTGGTATTCTTTTGGTTATGTTCAATCTTCACCATGTACTGTTGGTAAAGTCATTACCATATAGTAATCAAGATCAGCTCTATGTCGCGGTGAGCAAAGTGTATGAAGAAGGTCAACTAAAACATAGTAACGCGGCTTCCTATGCAGCAATGGAACACGTTGTAAAGAATGCGGATCGGGGAACATTTGCAATAGCGAATTACCATGCGGAGATTGCTACAGATCTCGATGGATTCCCAATGTTGCGTGTTACCGACACAGTAGCAAATTACTTCAGTATGCTAGGTACTAACTTTGTCATGGGCTCAGGGTTTTCCCAAGATCTAGAGTTAAATGCAAAGGAACCGATAGCCGTCATAAGTTATCGAGCCTGGCAGGAACACTTTTCGGGAGATAAAAATATCTTGGAACGAAAAGTCACAATCAATGAAGTGGGCTATTCCATTATCGGGGTGACAAGCCAGGCATTTGTTGAACCTGCACTTTTCCGCGTTGGGGCACAAACAGATATTTGGCTACCCTGGGAATATAACACCTGGGAATCTGACGTAAGAGAAGATTGGATGTCTTTGACTGATCAGATAAAAATGTTCGTATTAACCGAGCAGGGACAAACTGAAAAAGAGATGCAACACCAATTAAACAGCTTAATTGGCGAGAAATTCAAACAAGAAACCGTGGGTAATCCAATTATCAAAAATGGCAGCTATAAGTTTGATATTGTACCACTAAAAGACTACCTGCTCGGAGATAGTGGTGGCTCGGTTTGGTTTTTCATTGCAGGAAGTATTGCGTTGGCAATTATTGCGCTTATTAACGTATCTAACCTATTGTTAGCAAGAGCAACTGAACAACAGCGTAACTTGGCAATAAAAGCGACTTTGGGAGCGAGTAAGCAAACAATCTTTAGCGGGCTGTTGGCTGAAAATACGCTTCTGACAACTGTATCAGGCGTGTTTGCTATCTTATTTGCTTATATCTTAACTATCGAAATTCGTGATTTGATGCAAGGTATGCTGCCACGAATACAAGAGCTTTCTTTTTCATGGCCAGCGCTTTTATTTGCTATCGGTTTAATTCTTTCAATTGGTTTTATGTTTACCTTGCTAGTTGCCAATAGCCTCAAATACAATCAGTTGATCTTTACACTTAAAAGCAGTGGTAAAGGGTCCGGCTTACAAGTATCAACGAGAATGAGGAAAATTCTTGTCGTCAGTCAGATAGCACTTGCTGCGCCAATTTTAGTTGCGACTAGCAACTTGGTCGTTGAATCGGTCAAAGAAGTTTTCAAAGAACCAGGGTTTGAAGTAGAGAATAGGTATTATGCGAATTTGAACACCGTGTTTAATGGCTCACCATCAGCTGAACGAGTACCACTAATAAACGAAATAAAAGAGAAGTTGATGGAGCTGCCTCAAGTAACTCGTGTATCTAACTCTAATTTCTTACCTATGATGAGTAATCGTTGGACAACTTCACTTCAATTAACAGATGGTTCAAACGAAAAAATAACAACTTATACAAACTTAATTGATGAACAGTATTTTCCTCTTATGGGGATAGATTTGTTACAAGGAAATAACTTTACAAAAGAAGAAATTCAAACGTACAAGTCGTCCAGTGTGCTCATTAATAAAAGCTTGGCCGATAAGATCACATCTGATGGCAGTGAAATTGTTGGTAAGTATATATCTTGGTCATCAGGTGGTCCTTATCGAGATTTCTTAGTTATCGGTGTAGTTGAGGATGTTCAAGTGCCTAATACGCCCGCTGTAGACCGGATCTACCCGAGTCGCTTTAGTAACTTCCGCTTTATGATTGAAACGAAACCCGGTACCTCTCTAAGTAGACAAGAGTTTTTAGATACTGTACAGCAAGTTAGTGGGTCATTTTACATATATGAATATAACTCAGTATCATCACTATACGATGCTCTGACAATAAATAATAAATTTATTGCGGGCGTGTCTGTATTATTGAGCTTATTGACTGTGTTGTTAGCCAGCATCGGGATCTACGGGGTGTTGAGCTATGATATTGATTTGCGACGCTATGAGATAGGGATCCGTATGGCAATCGGTGCGAGCCCCAAAAAGATAGCATCAATGATTTACAAAGAAAACTTAACGCTGTTTCTATTAGGCGCCTTGGTGAGTCTTTTTATTATCATTACAGTCAACTATCTGCTCGAGGCTTATTTAGATTTTGATTTTAACATGTCGTATTTGGTATCAGTGTTAAGTTATACAATCACCTTATTGACTATTCTTATCGCAAGTTATGTTGCGATGGGATCTATCACGTCTCGTTGGCCGATACACTCACTCAAGTAATGTTAAGACAATATAATTGTAATTTGGAGGAACTAGTAATGGAAAAAATCCAACTGATCTGTCTACCTTTTGCTGGAGGGGGGGCATCTATTTTTAACGAGTGGCAACCGCAAACCATGCAATTTGATATATACGGAGTGCAATTACCTGGCAGGGAAAAGCGCTTTGTTGAGACTCCTTATACCTGTGTTCATGAAGCTGCTCAGCATGTTGTAGAGCTACTGATTAAAGATACTGATAAGACAAAGCTTACCGTGATATTTGGTCATAGCTTAGGGGCGGTACTTGCTTTTGAGGTCACTCGCCTTGTAGAGCAACAGCAATTATATCCCAATGTTAGCCTGGTCGTTAGCGGTTCACCGGACCCTTGGACACCGAGGAGCTCTAGAGCATCGGATGAGGTTGATGATGATTCATTTGTCGAAAAAGTGCAGGCTTTTTCTGGATTTACTCATACCGCGCTCGAAGAACCAATGATGAGAGAGTTGCTTTTACCGACATTGAGAGCGGACGTACAAATGCATGAAGATTATAGGCCTCAAAATAAAACGCCAGTGCAAAGCCCAATTTTAGTGTTGCGTGGTGATGTTGATGAGTTAGTCTCAAAGTATGATGTGCAGCAGTGGCAGCATGCTTCTAGCGAAAGAGTCGTATTCTCCGAACTTTCTGGTGGCCATATGTATTTTATGGATGATATCCAACCATTACTAGCGGAGCTTTCTGACTTTGTGAAGGATGCAATGATGCTGGGCGAAGAGGTATAGCCATGAGATTAGATGGAAAGGTTGCTCTGATCACCGGGGCAGCCAGAGGGCTAGGCAGAGCGTGTGCATTAAAGTTTGCGCAAGAAGGGGTCGATCTGGTGTTACTGGATGTGGCCGGTAATATCGAAGGGGTCCCATATCAATTGGGAAGCCAAAGCCAATTAGAATATACAGCGAAATGTTGTCAGCAGTTTGGTGTAGTAGTGCGACATATGCGTGTTGACATAAGAAACATGGCGGAAATTAATCAAGCGGTTGATGAGGCATTATCGTGTTTTGAACACATTGACATACTAGTTAACAATGCCGGTATTGCCGCGCCATCAGGTAAGGTTGTACACGACGTAACGGAAGCTGAATGGCTGCTGATGCAAGATATTGACCTTAATGGAGCATGGCGAATGATAAAAGCGGTTGGTCGCTTGATGGCGCAACAGCGTCGCGGTAGTATCATTAATATTGCCTCTACCGCTGGTCTTGTCGGTTATCGTAACTTCTCCGGTTATGTGGCAGCAAAACACGCGATTATCGGACTGACCAAAGCGGCGAGTTTAGATTATGCGCCACTGAAAGTGAGGGTAAACGCATTATGTCCCGGCTCTGTGAGAGACTGTGAAACAGTAGAAGGAAAAATGCTCAGTGAAATCGCCCGTTCCTTAGACGTTGATGTGAATGAACACGAAGCGGTTTTTACTCAGTCTCAGCCAATGAATGAGCTGATTGAGCCAATAGATATTGCCAACGCGGCCACATGGCTCGCTAGTGATGAATCTTATAGAGTAACAGGCAGTGTAATAACTGTAGATGCTGGGTTTACTAGCCGTTAATGATGGTGTCGTGCTCCTTGTTCAATCAGGAGCTTAAATGTCTAGTATTAATAATAACTAAGGGTTTCATTACGTTATTTGTTATGCATTAGACCGATAATGTATTAAATAGTAAGCACGATATATACTCAAGGTGATGGGCAGTAATGATGACAAGCCAAATGAATAAAGCGGTATCTGGTTCACTCAACCACTTAACTAAACAGAGAAAAAGTAGTGTTCATCGGGGTGAATTTTTACACTCTTTTGCTTTTATACACGACACGCACAATGTTCGAACTCTGTTATGTCAGGTGCTAGAGGCGTTGAGTGATAAACTGCTAACGCGTATCGAATACACGCTCTTAGAGCAGTCTTTAAGCTTGAACAGCAATGAGAAAGCCGCAAGAAAAAGAATAGAGAAAGAGATAAAAAAATCGGATCAACGGCATGTTGCGCATACCCTTCTAGTAAAAATGATTTACTTTGATGACTCAAAAGTGGCGATCATTTTAAAAGCTGATCGTAGGGACGTGCCCAGACATGTTTTTTACAATCTGTGTAAAAATTTGAGTGGCGAAACTGTTGAGCAGATTAAAGCTTATCAGGCGACTGAGAGTGTCTATGATCTGGCTGCATTAAAGAGGGCAACGATAGCTAAACCTTGGCGCTACTCATTACCAAAAACAAAGCTAGAGATAGACAGTCACACGGCCAGTTTTAGTCTATCAACAAAAGATACGAGTTTGATATTATTGGCGTTTGCACGCGTATTGTCTGTTTTAAATGATACGTCACAAATAGCGCTTCCGGTGTTGTTTGATCAAATAGAAACGCAAAATGAGTTAGGGTGGTCATTGCTGCCTATAGATATGAGCGAACAGAACAAAATTAATACCAGCCTAGAAGCAATAAAAAGCATGCTGGCGGCACCTAAGAAGATTGATAGTCAGTGCCTTGAAGAACTAAAAGAAAGTTGGGGAGACGTTGAAGACTTCCCTATTGCTTTGGTACTCAATCATGTCGAATTAGATACGAGAAAGGCAATTTCATTTGCAAATAATTCAAGTGTGACTGATTCACAACTGTTTCCCATTTTGATCGATTGTCAGCCACTTATAGATGGCTCCACTGTGATCTCTATTAATTATCAGTCAAACTCTTTTTGTCATTTACAAGCTGAGCAGCTAGGTAATATGACAAAGAATGTCATTGAGGCTATGCGGTCAGAATTGGTGAGTTCTAATGGTGAATTGGCCATTTTGAGTGACGAAGAAGTAATAGCAATCAAACAAAGTGGTGAACAAGGCTCTACTGCTAAAGCACTGTATAACGGCAGAATTGAAGAAAGGATCAGGGAATTAGTCATTCAACAACCTCACAGTGAAGCAATTGCCATGGGTGATGAGATGCTTACTTATCAGCAGCTGGATATTTTAGCGACCAAACTCGCGGCTTATTTGGTTAAGTTAGGTATTAAGGAAGGAGATCATGTTGGTCTATGTTTAACCCGTAATATAAACATGATCCCTGCTGCATTGGCTGTTATGAAAGCAGGGGCCGTTTATGTTCCTATAGACCCAAATTACCCGCAAGATAGAATACAATTTACTTGTGAAGATGCAGCTTTAAATCTTTTAGTTTGTGAATCAACAGGTATTGATGCAAGAGTAAATGAACTCGAGCTAACAACATGGTATCACAAGTCACAAGCGTATGATGACAGTCATTTTCTTTCCCCGTGCTTTAGTGCTCAAGCACCGGCTTATATGATATATACATCGGGTTCTACAGGTAAACCTAAAGGAACATTGATCCCTCATGAAAACGTTCAATATTTGGTGGGAGCAGTGCAAAAACCATTTGCCCTAACGAACCAAGATGTTTGGAGTATGTTCCACTCTTTTTCCTTTGATTTTTCAATATGGGAAATATGGGGAGCGTTACTGACAGGCGCTAAAGTGTGCATTATTAGTTATGATGAATCTAGAGACACTAAAGCCTTTATAGATGTACTCAATAAGCAAAAAGTTACTATTTTAAGCCAAACACCTTCTGCATTTAATCAATTGATTATGGTCGAAGAAAATCACCATTTGGGCGATTCGATTAGGCTTGTGATATTCGGTGGAGAAAGTTTAGACACGGAAAAGCTCCTGCCATGGTTTGACCGCCACCCAGAATCTGCATGTCAGTTAATTAATATGTTTGGAATAACAGAAACAACTGTACATGTTACCGCTCATCACGTTGATAGACAGAGTGCATTACAGCGCTCAAAATCGGTAGGCAAAGCCATAGATGGTTGGAATATCTATGTATTAGATAAAGGTCAAAAAATATTACCATATGGCGTGCCTGGTGAAATTTATGTGTCAGGTAACGGGGTGGCAACTGGGTACTTTAATCGTGAACAACTTAATAATGAGCGGTTTATAGACAACCCATTTGGTGATGGCAAGCTCTATAGTTCAGGAGATAAAGGATGTTTGTTAGAAAATGGAGAGCTTGAACACCTAGGCCGATTAGATTCACAGGTTAAAATTAGAGGGTTCAGAATTGAACTTGATGAAATTAAACATCAGCTTCTCACGTGTGAGATCGTATCTCAAGCATCCGTACTAGTGAAAAATGCTGTTGCAGGAGACGCTGATTCAGCTCAAATTATTGCATATGTTGTGTGTCATTGTGATGACTTATCACTACTATGGAAATCGCTTTTAAATAGTTTACCAGATTTTATGTTGCCATCTATGATACACCGAGTATCTCATATGCCTCTGACTAACAACGGTAAACTAAATCAAAAAAGTTTAGAAGATCATATAGTAAGTAGCTCTTCGAGTGTTCACCTTAAACATCAGCAAGTAATCATTGATGTTGATTTGGATAATGAACATCTCAGTGAATTTCAAAGTAAGCTAAAGGGCATATGGCAATCTTTATTCAATAAAGATATAGACTTAGATGATAATTTTTTCGACCTCGGTGGTAATTCTCTCTATGCTATTCAGATGGCTAAGAAGATGCGAGAGCTTGGAATGCCAGAGGTCAGTCTCAAAGAGCTATATAGCCATCAGACGATCGCGAATATATCTAGGATACTTACTGTATAACTATATTTTTAGAAGGAGTCCACATTGAAAGAGCCAGATTTTCCCTTAGTAATACAAGCACCATCTAATGACCCCCCTGTGTCAGGATAGTTGTCGCCTCTAACTTTTAATAGAGGCAGATATAATGAGACGTCGATTTACACAAGAATTTAAAGTCCAAGCGGTTGAAAAAGCATTATCTCAATGTGATGATGTTCGTCTAGAAGATATTGCAGAT
>DRHY01000256.1 GCA_011052985.1 Methylophaga thalassica | reverse complement strand
AGAGTCGCCACCGGTAACCATGACTGGGCATTGTCTAAAGTCTGACGGGGCAGTTTTTGAGGCAGATATTGAGTTCAGTCATGCCAAAGTAGAAGATGAAGATTGTACTCAGGTTGTCATTCGGACAGATACCATCGCAACAGGAAATGTTGCTACTCTGAGCCTTGAGGAAGAGGTCGTAGCTGATCCGGCTGGATTATTGACTCGCTCCCAATTTGTGACTGAACTAGAAAAACACGTACACCAAGCAGTCGATGGGCAGGGTGATGCGCAGTTGTTATACCTGATGCTTGATGACTTTCAAGCAATAAAGTCCTCTGTCGGCTTAATTGTTAGTGAGACCATTCTTCGTAGTGTTACTGAGTTGTTAGAGAATGTGAAGCAGGGTGATGAAGTGCTTGGTTACTATGGTGACTATACATTTACCATTATTATTCCATCTCACGATGATTCAGAGGTGCAAGCACGGGCAGAGGCCTATCGCCAAGTCATTCAAGACTACGTTTCACATGTGAGTGGTAAAGTCATCGATCTAAAATGCAGTATAGGCATTGCTCGAATCAATGAAACACAAGCAACGGCAGAAGCGGTGCTAGAGCAAGCTGATAAAGCCTGTACGCAAGCTCAATCAGCGGGTGGTAATCAACTTTTACGTTATCACGTGGCTGTTGCTGAAATCGACCAGAATTCTCAAGTAATGTGGGAAACCCATATTCGGCGAGGCCTTGAGAATGATAGTTTCAAATTGTATTACCAACCTATCGTTGCTTTGCATGGTGAACCACAGCAATTTTATGAAGTGTTGCTGCGCCTTTCGGTCAATGACGAACTCATAGCTGCTGATAATTTTATCCAACATGCTATACAGCTTAATTTGATGGTGGAAGTAGACAAATGGGTAATACGTCAGTCACTACAAAGTTTAGCTCAACATCGGCAACAGCATCCTTCAACGCGTTTCTTTATCAAGTTATCCGAGCAAACGTTGCATGCCAGTGAATTTGTCGATTGGTTAGCAGCTTCGCTGGCGGCATCTTCATTAAATGGGAATAGTTTAGTCTTTGAAATTAGCGAGACCGTTGCAGTAGATAACGTCAATGAGGCCAAAAAAGTGATTGAACAACTTCAAAGCTTAGGTTGTAGTTTTGGGTTAGAGCATTTTGGTTCAGGTGTCGATTTTTCTAATAGTTTGAATGCACTAAATGTGGATTACCTTAAAATCAACGGCGCTTTTGTAGAAAATATGGCCAGGGATAGTGAAAACCAAGCAGCGGTGAAAGCGATTATTGATATGACGAAACAAGCTGGAAAGCTATCCATTGCTGAGTTTGTTTCTGATGCAAATAGTCTGGCGCTCTTATGGCGGCTAGGTGTTGACTATGCCCAAGGTTTTTATATTCAGGAGCCTAGTGCTGAACTCAATTACGATTTTGATGATGATGATTGTTAATAAAAAAGCCGAGATTAGTCGGCTTTTTTATTTATCTTGCTTTCAGCGCCTTAATTCGCTCTTCTAAAGGAGGGTGTGTCATAAATAGGGCAGATAGACCACCACCTTTGCCTCCTGAAATTCCTAAAGCGTTAAGTTGATCCGGTAACGGTTCGGTTGATGTTCCACCTAAGCGCTGAAGTGCAGCAATCATCTTCGGTGCGCCTACCAGACTGGCAGCGCCTGCATCAGCACGAAACTCTCTCTGACGGCTAAACCACATCACGATGGTACTCGCTAATATCCCCAATACGAGTTCGGCGACAATCGATGTAATCCAGAAGGCGGGGCCATGGCCACGTTCTACTTTGAAAATAAGACGATCCACTAAATGTCCAATGACACGAGATAATACGATGACAAAGGTATTCACCACTCCCTGAATCAAGGCCATCGTGATCATGTCACCGTTAGCTACGTGACTTACTTCATGAGCTAAAACGGCTTCCACTTCCTCTTTGCTCATCGATTGCATTAAGCCGGTACTGACGGCGACGAGGGCATTATTTTTATTCGCGCCAGTGGCAAAAGCATTGGGTTGTGGGGAGTTGTAGACAGCGACATCTGGCATACCCACACCAGCTTGTTGAGCCAGCCGTTTTACTGTGGCTACAAGCCACCGTTCTGTTTCATTGCTTGGATTCTCAATGACTTTTGCACCTGTGAGATGTTTTGCCGTCCATTTGGAAATAAATAAGGAAATTAGCGAGCCACTAAACCCTATAACAGCGGCATAAACCAATAATGAGGTCATATCTAGGTTCACACCCTGTTGATCTAAGAGGCTGTCGATACCTAGGAGTCGCATTGTGATACTCAACACTGCGACTACAGCTAAGTTGGTAGCAATAAAAAGGAAGATACGTTTCATGCTATAAACCCTATGATTATGAATTTTGTCTAATATGAGGTTAGCTTAATCAATTTCAAGCTTGGGGAGTGTAATTTTATTGAGCGTCGTTTTTATGCGGGTTAAATTTTCATTACAAGCCGTCAGAGACTCTGCTGTAATCAACACCGAGCAGATAGGTTGCATCGCTTCTATGACGGTATTGGCTGATGGAATGTCATGGCATTCTTCTGGCCATTGTGCCCTCGCTCCAATAAAGCAAGTCACTTCGGCCCTTAGGTAGCTTAATTGACGAGTGTGTTCGTGATTGGTCAGTTTGATATCGCACTCACTCAAAGCAAGACCATCACATAGTTGAATATGATGTTCAACAATATTTGTATCAATAAAAAGAATTTCTGCTGATGCTGATAGTCTTGGATTTATTTCTAGCAGATATGCGTGATCTGAAGAATCAACAATAAAATCTACACTAGCAAATCCCTTATATTTTAGATGTTTAACGATACGAACAAGCCATGATTCAACGTTCGAACGAATATTTATATCAAAAATATTTAAGGTATTAATACTTTCTAGCTGAAATGAATCTGCTGCATTAATTTGTTGATTAAACCCTAGAATCATAATTGCCTCACCATCTGCAATAAAACTGGCTGAGTAAGTTTTTCCTATGATTTCTTTTTGATAAATGACAGTCTCTGAGACGGGTGACAATCTAGCATGAGTAACATCAACACCACCAAAACTATCTAAGCGTTTTGCAAGCCACTGGTCTGGGTTTGATGGTTTTGAGGATGATGTTTTTGGATAGGGAATACGTAATTTATCTAGAAGGGGAAAGAAGTCGCTAGCGTTCACTAATTGTTTTAGCTGCTCAACGTTATTCCCAAGCGGATGAATATAAAGAGGTAAGAGGGCTAGCACATCATAGAGCTGTTCAATGCCTGTCCCATAAATCAACAGACAGGCTTGTTGATTGCTTAGGGTAATTAAATAATCAGCAAGTTGTTTAGCCGTAAGTGCTGAAATGGGTGGAAGTTTAAGGAAGCGACTCGCAACTGAAATCGTATCATTGTCCCCAAAACAATCAGCCACCCAGACCGTATAACCGGCAAGAGTGGCTGACTCAGCAATGAAGCGTCCGCTTTGTGCAAAGACCAATAAAGGTAGCTGATCCTGCATATAAACAGAGGTTAGACTAAACCGCGTGCACCTTCAAAAGCATTACGGAAGTCTAGGTAAACAGGTTTGTCTGCTTCTAGCGTTTCTCGTAATAATGCTTGTTGTAGTTTGTACTTCACATCACCTATTGCTAATGCACCAATGCCAACGGCTTCTGGTGAATTTTTTGCATGGATTAACGGGGCACCGAAATCCATCAACTTAACGCCTTCGATACCTAATGGTGCGACGGCATTTACATCACCAGCCACTTTTAATTTCGTTGCATCAGCTAATACGGACTGGTTTAGTACTTCAACTCCTGCTTTTGCTGCACTAAATACAATATCTGCATCTGATAGGAGACGCGCTTTATCTGCATCAGATGCCGCAGTTGTCGCGCGAAGTTCAACGCCGTAACGTTTTTTAGCTTCCGCAGCGAACTCAAGAGCCGTGTCAATTGAAAAGTGATCCACTATTGTTGTATCAGCGCCTTGAAGAGCAACAATAACGGCTGTGGCAATACCCACCGGTCCTGTTCCACCAAAAACAATGGCTTTAGTGTTGGTTAATTCTTGCTTGAAATTCTTTTTTAATTCGCTTTCTACACAAGCCACCAGCGCTGCAGCAGTTGTGAATGCACCACTTGGATCGGCAAAAACTGAAATCTCAAACGGTGGTACCATCGATTTTTTAGCGACTTCAAGCATATCCATTGCAAGGCCGATATCTCGTCCACCAATGAACATACCCGTTTTCTTAACACCAGAAGGCCCACGTGAAAAAATGGCATCTTGTGTTAAAACCGATACTTCATTGAGTTCAACATGGTTGTAAGGAATGAGAACATCATAGCCTGCATCCAAGGCCATGTTGATATCAAATGGACTGTTATGCTTCATTGGATTGAGCATATGAATAATCGAACGTTTGGACATAGTTAATCCTTGTTATTAATCAAGTTACGGCTGGACTGTGATAATAGCCACACTTAGACAAAGGTTTCAATAAGTGCGCCTGTATTATTTGCAGTTGTTTTTATAAAAGTGGGGCGTTCTGTAGCGGGTAAAATATCACTTACATGACTGGTCAATTGTTCAATTAACTTATCTGCTTTTGCTTCACTGTCAACAAATACGCAGCCGGTTGGCCCCCATGAGCTTTGTGCAATACCTTTATGGCCGAGTCTTTGAGACTCTAATAAGCAGTTAGCAACGGCTTCACTACTGTAACGTCCTCCTTGTGCTGAAGCAAAGTGGTCACCTATCAAGGCTTGTATTTGAGTGATGGCATCACCAAACGAATCGATATCCTCCTCAACCAATGCCGGTAAGAGCTGCATTAGGGTGATGTGGTTGATTTCGCGGGCGCTGTCGATTGGAAATAAAGGTAAATCATTAAATGCAGAGGTTTCTGCTTTGCCATGCACGCCTTGAAAATTGTCTGAGCATATCAGAACGATGTGCCAGTGCTCTGGAAAGTCTCGAGTGAAAAGGACTGGTGGGACCGTTTGTTTGGGTTTTACACCACCATCGATAATAAAACCACCACGATCAAATGTGGCTATTCCAATACCTGAGCGCTTTCCACGCCCCATTTTGGCGGCTAGTTCAGGCGTTGAAATCTCGATACAATGATACTTAGCTAAAGCGGTGCTGATGGTTAAGGCGAGCTGTGTTCCTGAACCAAGCCCGGAGTGTTGGGTGATATGTGAGTCGACGATGATGTTTAAGGATCTTTGAGCATTGGGGATATGACATCCAACCGTGCCGTAGAAGACATCTATCAATTGGATTAATTTAGCTTTTAAACTCTCATTGGGTTTATGGAGCGTGATAGCAAATTGTTCGCCAGCTGTCACGCTGATAGATGTGGAGTGACTTTTGATCGCAAGCCCAATACTACCGAACTTGCGACCAATGTCAGCATTCAGATCAAGAAAACCAAGATGTAATCTTGCTGGTGCTCTGACAGTGAGCATAGACATTGCTGTCAGGCCATCAGCTATTTGTTCTTTCACTGCTCGTTATCAATCCTGCATGCAATATCATAGATGGTAGTTTCATCTAAAAATGCATCGTTACTGTCGAACAATGATGCGACAGCACCACGATGTACTTTCATTTTGAAGTTACCAATGGCGATGGCACCGTAATATCGAATCCCATTTTTTTCTGTGCCATTGTCCATGACTTCCATACCTGCAACACCGAGAGGAGGTACGGCGTTTACATCCGCAACGACTTCAAGATTTTTATTTCCCTCAATGGCCATTTCAGGGACCACACAGACCCCGGCTGGACCAGCAGCAATAACGACATTGGCATCTGCTAATATTTTTTTCACCGCTTCATCGCTTCTGGTTTCACCAGGCACAACATCAACATCATAATTCTCTTTCATTTCAGCTGTTGTGGCTTTACTGCGTTCAAGGCTGCGGCATGTAAGCGTCACTTTTGCCGCTCCCTCTCTTAGCATATAGAGAGCTGTACGTTGGCCAACTGGACCTGAACCAAGAATGACAACATTTTTACCTTTTACTTCATAGTCGGTAAGTACTTTTCTAGCAATAGCAGCTGCTGTGGTATTAGAGCCATTTGGATCTAACATGACAGACACTCTGACGGGACCAAAAAACGCTTTTTTGACTGCTTTGCCGACTAGTTCACTGGCAGGAACATTAGAGCCACCAATAAATATTGCACTGTTTGCAAGGTTTTTCCCACCGCGGGTAAAAATCATACCATGCACATGAGCAGTGACATTATCACGAGTCGCACCACCATGAGCGATGATGTTATCAACCCCCGCATCATAGGCAACGGCCTGATCAAATGTGCTTGCGACGGAATCAGTATCCAAGTGCAATAGTAGTTTTTTCATTTAGCTCTCTCCAGCGTGTTTGATTGAATGGCTTTGAATACCAACTTGCGCGGTAAATTCTACCTGATGTCTCTAAACTATGAAAATAGAGCGGTTTTGTGGGCTAATTTGTTAGTATGTAAAATGAACAGAACACAGTATGTGTGTGAAGGTCGGTGATGGCAAGATCGTGCTTAGGAACTAAAGATGAAATCGATAAGTCTGTACTCATCAACATTCAAATAATCATAATTAGGAGAGAATGAATGAAAATTGCTGCAAAAACGCTTTTATTGGCTGGAATTGTTCTTACCCCCACATTTGCTTCAGCAAATGATTTTTCCACAGCAACTCGAGTGCAATATGTGATGGATTGCTTAACCGCTAATTCACAAATGAATGTCTATGAAGGTGTGCACAAGTGTTCATGCGTCATTGATAAAATCTCAGAAAAGTTCACCCAAACGCAGTTTGAAGATCTAAATACGGCATACATGTACAAAAATTTACCCGCTGATCGTGGTGCGACATTCCGTGACGATAAAGGTATCAAATCAGACATGAAATTATTTGAAGAAACAAATGAAGAGGCATACAAGTCTTGTCGTCT
>DRHY01000255.1 GCA_011052985.1 Methylophaga thalassica | reverse complement strand
GCAAGGTTAAATCTGTTGTAGTGTCGACCACGCAATTTCTCCATCAAAAACATGCTCTGCAGGGCCGGTCATCCATACAGACGCATTATTATCTGGCCAGCTAATCTGTAACTGTCCTCCGGGTAATGAAACAGTAACATCATTTGCTAATAAACCGCGACGAATTCCTGTGACGACGGCGGCACATGCACCTGTTCCACAGGCACTGGTCTCACCCGAACCTCGCTCAAATACACGTAGTCGAATTGCATCGGTTCGCTGGACTTCCATGAATCCAACATTAACGCGTTCAGGAAAACGCGGATGTGACTCAATCACAGGACCTATCTGTTCAACGGCCGCTGTATCAACATTATCAACCAAAAGCACGGCATGAGGATTACCCATCGATACGGCGGATATTTGCTCTGCTGGCAAACCCTCTAGGCTTAGTTGGTATGTTTCAGCTTCGTCATCAGCCGTAAACGGAAGACTGGCAGGGATAAAACTAGGTTTTCCCATGTCCACGCTTATAGTGCCATCAGCCTGGATAGTTGGATAAATAATGCCTGAGGCGGTTTCAACGGCAATCGTATCTTTGTCCGTTAAACCTTGATCGCGAACAAAACGCGCAAAACAGCGTGCACCATTACCACACTGTGAGACTTCTCCACCATCAGCATTAAAAATACGGTAACGGAAATCAACACCGACATTCTCTGAGTTTTCAACCAATAACACTTGATCACACCCAATGCCAAAGTGTCTATCCGCTAGAAAACGAATCTGGGCCATATTCAACTGCACAGTTTGTTCAATAGCATTGATTACAATAAAATCATTACCTAGGCCATGCATTTTGCTGAATTTCAACATCATTTACGCCTGTAAGACCTGCTCGCCAGCGAAGAGACTTTCAATCGTTTCACGTTGTCTAACAACATGAACAAACTCACCATCTACCATAATCTCAGCTACGCGAGGGCGGGAGTTATAATTTGAACTCATCGTAAAGCCGTAAGCACCGGCTGAGCGAATCGCTAGTAAATCCCCTGGGACAATAGCTAATTGACGGTCCTTGCCCAAGAAATCACCTGTTTCACAAATGGGTCCGACAATATCGTAATTCGCTTTTTCAATCGCTGTATTTTTCTCAACAGATTGAATGGCTTGCCACGACTGATACAAGGCTGGCCGCAACAGATCATTCATTGCTGCATCGACAATAGCGAAATGCTTTTCTTCCGTAGGCTTAATAAATTCAACTTTAGTCACCAAAATGCCTGCATTTCCGGCAATAGCTCTTCCCGGCTCCAACAAAATCTCTAAATTCCGTCCTGCGAGAGACGGTGCCAGCGCAGCCGCATACTCAGCCGGAGTGGGTGGTTTTTCGTCGTTATACTGGATTCCCAATCCACCTCCAATATCTAGATGGTGAATAGTGATGCCATCTACTGCTAGTTGGTCGATGAGCGCCAATACGCGATTTAATGCATCCACAAAGGGAGAAACTGATGTCAGTTGTGAACCAATATGGCAATCAACGCCAATAACATTCAGGTTGGATAAACCTTGTGTAGTCAGATACACATCGCGCGCATTTTCAATTGCGATACCAAATTTATTTTCTTTTAAGCCTGTCGATATATAAGGATGCGTTTGTGCATCAACATCAGGATTAACACGAATCGATATAGGAGCAACTTTGTCCATTCGCTCCGCTACTGTGTTAATACGTTCCAATTCCGGTATAGATTCAACATTGAAACAACGAATATTGTGCTCTAAGGCATATTCAATTTCTTGTTCTGTTTTTCCAACACCAGAAAATACCGTTTTAGTGGCATCTCCGCCAGCGGCAATGACACGTGCTAACTCGCCCATCGATACAATATCAAAGCCAGAGCCTAGACGAGCCAGTACATTTAAGACAGCAAGATTAGAATTTGCTTTGACGGCATAACAGACAAGGTGTTCGTAATCAGCAAACGCATTATCAAAGGCCAACCAATGTTGCTCTAGCGCTTTTCGAGAATAGATATAACTGGGCGTACCAAATTGTTCCGCAATTGCTGACACTGACACGTTTTCAGCGTATAAACTGTCAGCTTGGTAATCGAAATAAGTCATTTATCTATTGTCCTGAGGTCACTAATTTTGCTTCACTTTCGGGCATATACAAGTCCCCTGTTTGACCGCAACCGGACAAAGTCATCAATACACAACAGACTAAAGCGAGTCTGGATAAGCATGAAAATAGTGACATTTTATTATTCCCCAAAATTTTTAATCGGCAGTATATACACCGTCGGCGCATTCGTCTTGCATCTGAAAACTAGAATTTCTTGTTTAACTTACATACTATTAGGTTTTGCAAGTAGTCCGCTAATGTTAAGGAACCCCAAATAGTCATGGCAAATATGGCAGCACCGATGAGACTAAGTGGTCTAGCTCGACGACTGGTCAACGAAGGTCTTCTCAATGAAGAGCAAGCACTCAATGCTCAAACAGCAGCTAAAGAAGCCAAACAACCTTTTGTAACTTATTTAGTCAATCACAAAATTCTTGCCAGCGCTGATATTGCGGCTATTGCCTCACAAGAATTTGGTGTTCCCTTATTTGATGTCGGCGCAATGAATCTGGAGTTGGCCGCATCAGGCCTAATTTCAGAAAAGCTGATTCGCCAACACAATGCGCTTCCTCTGTATGAGCGTGGTAAGCGATTATACGTGGCTGTATCAGATCCCACCAACCTTCAAGCTCTGGATGAATTCCAGTTCAATACAGGAATGAATACTTTTCCTGTTCTTGTTGATGAACAGAAACTCTCTCATATCATTGAAAAAGTCCTTGATAAAACCAATGAGCAACTGGACAACTTTGACGATGAAGAACTTGATGATATTGACTTAGGGCCAGATGAAAGTGACTTATCTGAAGAAAAAGCCGATGCAAATGTTGACGACACTCCGGTTGTACGATTTATCAATGGCATTTTAACCACTGCCATTAAATCAGGTGCATCAGATATTCACTTTGAACCTTATGAAAAAAAATACCGTGTACGAACTCGTATTGACGGTATGTTGCATGAAATGAAGACAGCCCCGGTAGCTTTGGGGGGACGGATTGCAGCTCGACTGAAAGTCTTATCAAGACTGAATATTGCCGAACGCCGAATTCCTCAAGATGGCCGAATGCGACTTAAATTGTCTAAAAACAAAACCATCGATTTTCGTGTGAATACGTGCCCAACACTGTTCGGTGAAAAAATCGTATTGCGTATTCTTGATCCCACCAGTGCCCAGTTAGGTATTGATGCATTGGGTTACGAAGAAGATCAAAAACAAATTTTCTTAGAGACGATGCACAAACCCTATGGCATGGTCTTGGTTACCGGCCCTACGGGTAGTGGTAAAACAGTCTCTCTATATACAGCGTTGAATATTCTCAACACCGGTG
>DRHY01000254.1 GCA_011052985.1 Methylophaga thalassica | reverse complement strand
TACATCATTCTTGGTGACTTCTTGACTGGCAGGGTTTAGACAGATTGGACCGCAGTTAATGGTTGGATTTGACCAGCCAGATGCCCTCCGAGTTAACGCATTGATTCTGGCAATGAGTTCTTCAAAATGGAAGGGTTTGACTAAATAATCATCAGCCCCAGATTCTAGCCCTTCAACTTTATCTTGCCAGCGACCACGAGCAGTCAAAATTAAAATAGGATAGTCAAAACCCTGTTTTCTAAGTGTTTGAATGACATCAATACCAGATAATTTAGGTAAGCCGAGATCGATGATAGCAACATCATAGGGATACTCAGCTCCCATGAATAAGCCTTCTTCACCATCAGCAACAGCATCTACAGTTAGATGTTGTTGATTGAGCTGCTGGGTGATTTGTTCTCGAAGATGGTGTTCATCTTCAATTAGTAGAACTCGCATAATACCTCAAGGAATGGCGTGACCTGTGTCGCGATCTAGTCGGTGAATCTTAACTTTACCATTATTATGCAGGACTTTTATTCTGAAAACGATACGGTTGCCATATCGCTCTTCATCAACTGACAAAACCTTACCAGCCGTTTCTATTTTTGCGAGCTCAGCGGCAGTATCTTTTGTGAGGGGAAGGGCTATTTCATTGATATTGTTGCCCGGTGCTTGTTCAAATGGTGGCTCCTCATTGGCCATTGCAGTAAAACAAATTGTGAGTAAGGTGAATAGTGTCAACAGTTTTAGCATGAGGTAACCAGTTGTCCATGGACTGAGAAATTATTTGTAAACATCATATTTTCAGACATCAAGGGCATAACATAACACTCACTTATTTAGCTCAGGAACAACATTACCGAGTGCCCCATCAGTGCGAGCTCTTAGATAACTATAAATTTGGTCAATACCCTTCATCACTTCTTGATTAGATTGCCATGCAGGCATGACCCCCATTTTTCCTTTTTTACCGCGGCTGACGATCCTGATAAATGAAGATCTATCAAGAGACTTAAGGCTTGATGTCAGGGATGGTGCTGCAAGGCCTTGTGCAAAGGTACCATGACAACGTGCACACCAATTACGATAGAGTTTGTAGCCGAGATAAGTATCAGAATCCACCTTGTGACCTTCTTTAACTGTGTAAGGCCGACCATCAGCAAGTACAGTTTGCCATGTTATATTGAAAAGTATTAATAGAGAAAAGGATAGCAGGGTGAAAGATGTGCTCTTCATGTATCTGTTCCTCGTATTAAGTAATAAAAAAGTTAATTTAGTGATTATCGCTAATACCCACGTACTCTGTTACTAATGGACTATTTCTGCAAATAAATGTTGACCACATAGTTACTTGTTTGAATATACATGTTCATTGTTTTATAACAAAGTAACAAATGTAAACTGAACTTTTACTGAATAGATTTTCAGAACACAGCTTTTTTCTGTTAACTACATCACTTTTATCTAGTAACGTATATATCCTCAACTTCTTAGATATGTAATATGTGATGCATATCTAGAAAAAATAGAAAATTACTGGAGCTAGGTTGAAAAATTCAATACCTCTTTCTGTACTTACAAATTCTGAAAAGTTACAGATAGATAAAATGAGGCTGGCTGTATTACTGCAGCAAGGGTTAATTGCAATTTTGACAAATATTGTCATAACTTCAATTACTGCTTATGCGCTATACACGTCAGAAACACGTATGTTTTTAAGCATATGGGCTGGAATTTCTATCTTCATTTGTATGTTGAGAGTTGGCCTTGTCATCCAGTTAAAGTCACTGTCTTCGAACAAAGCAGTAACACAACAGCAAGTACTATTCTACGAAAATTCGTATGCTATGTCCGTGTTGCTAAGTGGTTTTATGTGGTCACTGCTGGGCTTATCCTTTTCGCTTGAATTGAGCTTTAACCACCAAATGATTATTCCACTGGTTGCCTGTGGCATGTGTTCTGGCGCCGTTTACTCAATGTTAATCAGCTTCAGAAGCTATTGTGCTTTCGCTATACCAGCATTGTTACCAATGGGCATTATGATGATAATGCATGGCTTCGCTCTTGAAGCAGCAACTGTTTTTGTTTATTTACTTTCAAGTACATTACTCGTTAAAAATTTGAATGTTAAAGTGATGGAAAGTTTAGGTCTGCAAAGGGAAAATGAACAATTAGTAGTTGATCTAATGAAAACAAATGATCACCAGTCCTCTTTGCTAAAAAAACTTGAGCGAAAAGAAGCTTTTCTGACCCAAACCTTTGAGGAAGCTGGTATTCCGATGTTTTTGACGACACCAGAGTTGATCGTTGTTGATGCCAATAAAGCGGCCTGTAAAATTTTTGCTTACTCTAAAGTAGATTTTATTGGTTCATCGCTTTGTCAGTTTTTTCATCAAGAAGAAAGCAGAGACATTAGCCCTGAGTATTATAAATTACTCGACGGCAAGATTTCTCAGTACAGCATGATCAAAAAATGCATGACCGCAAATCATGAGAAACTTTGGCTAAATGGTACTGTTTCTGTAGTTAAAGATGAAAGTGGTCGTGTTCAACAAGTATTGGTTCAAGCTCAGGACATTACGCAGCAGCAAGAACTATCGGAGGACTTAAATCACCAACTGACTCATGATCGTCTTACTGGATTACCGAATCGTTATGCCTTAGAAAAGCGATTGCAGTTATTGCTCAAGCAACCACGTCCTTTCCATCATGTATTTTGTTATATCGATTTGGATCAGTTTAAAGTGATTAATGATACCTGTGGTCACTATGCTGGTGACTCAATGTTATTAAAAGTGACCGACTTGCTGGCTGCTGAAATAAAACCAAGAGATATTATTAGTAGAGTGAGCGGTGATGAATTCGCCATTATCTATCATGACGTTTCATTTGATGATGCACTTAATGCAATGAATATATTGATGGACAAAATTCGTACATTTACTTTTTTACATGAGGACGTCACATATAACATTACTGCAAGCGTCGGTATGGTCGATATTAGCAATGAACAGTCTATGGTGGACGTATTAAGGAAAGCTGATAGTGCCTGTTTTGCAGCAAAAGAAATGGGCCGGGACCGCATACATTGTTTTAGTGATGATGATGTTGAATTAGTACAGCGACGAGGAGAAATGCAGTGGGTATCACGTATTCAACATGCTCTTGCTAATGAACGATTAGTCTTGTTTAGTCAACCTATTGTGGCAACGCAAGAAAAAAATAACACGGTACCTCACTGTGAATTACTTATTCGAATGTTGGATGATAATGGTGAAATTATTCCCCCAGGGGCCTTTTTACCTGCCGCTGAACGCTACAATCTTGCTGCATCAATTGATATCTGGACAGTGACGCACGTGCTTCAACGCCTAGAGGCAGCACATAAAGCAGGTGAAGACATACGAGGCGTGTATGGAATTAACCTTTCAGGACAGTCTCTTGGTGACAGACGTTTTTATGAAAAAATTATTGAGCTAATCAATCAAACTGATATTTTTAATAACGGTGCCATCATCTGTTTTGAAATTACCGAAACGGCTGCCATTACAAATCTACACTCAGCCTTACACTTTATCAATGAATTACGAACGTTTGGCTGCTTATTTGCTTTAGATGATTTTGGTAGCGGTTTATCATCATTTGCCTATTTGAAACAGATGCCAATTGATTTCCTTAAAATCGACGGACAGTTTGTAAAAGATTGCGTTACTAACTCAGTCAATCTAGAAATCGTCAATTCAATCAATGGTATAGGTCAGGTTCTTGGCCTGAAAACGGTTGCTGAATTTGTTGAAGATAAAAAGATATTAGTTAGTCTGCAACATATCGGTGTTGATTTTGTGCAGGGCTATGAGCTTGGAAGACCTGAACTATGGCAATATTAAACTCAACATTCTTGCCATTGTTTTTCTAGGCGTTTAGCTGAAATCGGATAGGCCGTTTTTAGTTCTTGGGCAAATAACGAGACTCTATATTCTTCCAACATCCATCGATACTCTCTAAACGCATCGGTTTCGATTTTATTTACTTTTTGAGTAAATTTTTGCCAATGAGGCATTAATTCAATCATGCGCTGTTTATCTTTCATTGGATCACTGAGTAATTTATCTAATCGAATACCCGCCGCCTGACAATATACTGGCAGCCTCTTCAGTGCCTCATCTGGCATGTCATGTACAAATCCTTGATATACCAAATAGCTTAATTGTTGCTTGATGTCGTTCACGGCATTAATAGCTGTTAATGGAATGTTGTGACTTAAGCGTTTCGCGATAGCATGGTATTCAGCTAAGGGAGTGGCGATGCTCTCGGCTAAATTTGCAGCAAATTTGATTAATTCGGCTTTATGCGCATTTAGACGCTGCTGGAAACTGTTAGCATCATTAATTCGTGGTTTATCGTGTAAAAAACAGCGTTCGAAGGCGACATGAATCAGATCTGTTCTCAGCTGTTCGCAGGGTGTCATGTCTTTGCTTATCTTATCCGTGTAGGGAGAAACAGGCACATTGGCATAATGCAGACACATTTGTTTGATATTGGGTAAGTTCTTTTGTAAGTACTTAACAGCGTCTGCTTGTTCAAGCATAAATAAACGCCGCAGGCCAATCTTGCTGCTGCGTTCAGCCTGTAATGCCGTATCCATCAATGTCAGGTCAACATGATCCCCTTTATCGACAAGAGCAGGGTAAGCCGTCACATGTATTCCATTCTGTTCCAAGGTGATCTGTTCTGGAAAATCAGCAAATGACCAAGAGGTTAGTCCTTGTTTTTCATAATCACTATCTGGAATTTGTCTGAAACTAGCAGCGGCTTCTCGTGCCCAGTTTTCTTTTAAATGAGCAAGATCACGACTTTCTTCTAGTAAAGCGCCATCATCAT
>DRHY01000253.1 GCA_011052985.1 Methylophaga thalassica | reverse complement strand
CTAAGACAAGGGGCTGAGATATCCCCTGTAATTCTGGCATGGCAACACGGTAATGCACGGAATCCCAGCTTATCCCCGCCTCAGATAGAAGCCATTCTGCTTTAGTGCTATCTGTCAGGCGAATCGCTTTTAAAACCGGCACATTTAATTCGGTTAATTGTTCAGTCACCGTTTGACGATGTTCCGCCCCACCAATGACAAAGTTTTGCAATGACACAATACTGCTAATGCTTTTCTTATGTTCTGCCAATAATTTAACGGCATCTAAACTGGCTTCTCCCCATGCGGTCAGCACGGACACACAGCCGGTATTTTCATTATTAACCTGCTGACAGATCTGCTCCAGCAAGTCTTTTTCACCCGGTCGCTCACCTGTTTCGTAGTCTAATAATGCGACCCATGACTGTTTGCTGGAGAAATCAAATTGTTCAGGAAGGTAAGTTTTCCCTTGATAGTACAAGCGTAATTGTGCGACTAGCTCTGGTTTTTCCGTTATCGCCTCGTTGGTCAGCAAATGATGTAAATGGGCAATCAAACCCTGCATATTCTGACTATTCCTGCCTAACCAGAAAAACCGAGCCGTTAGCCACGCATCTTGTTTTGGATGCTTAGCGACCATCTGAGCCATCCACTGTTCAGTGGATACATCGGGGTTGGGATGTGCCATTAACGCATCTAAACTAGAGCTTAATACTGAGTGGCCCGCTAGTTGTGAAGTGAGCACTAATTTTTTATCGCTATGCAAAGCAATCAAATTGGGTAGCTGTCCTTTCATTGCATAATTAACTAATTGACTAGCCGTTTCACCAAAGACACCACCTGCAAACACTAAGTCTGATTGGGCCAGCAACGTAGCTTGTTCATCACTCGATAAGTCTTGCCATTGTTCGGTTGTACGAACTTGCACTGACATATCTTGGTGTTGGAGAAGAAATTGGTGTGCACCTGACACAACTTCAGGTGCATTGCGGGAGGTGACAACTAACAACAACTGTTCGGCGACAGCGTTGGAAAAAAACAACGTTAAAAATAAGCTTAGGATAATTCGAGTTAACACAGCGTTTTCCCATGAATAAACACAAAAATCACTGAGTTGATGTTCAAGCAAAAACTGATTAACAACTCAATGCAGGATTGGCTGTTAAACGGTTTCCCGCTTCAATTGCACTTCCCGGCTATTGAATAACAACACCTTCATGGCAGATATCCTGGCTCACGTTTCATCGTTACCGACTCGCCTTCCCAAAATAGTTCTATTTCAGTGGCTTTTACTAGCTAGTTGTCAGTAACTCCACGCCTACAGTTGCGGGGACAGCTTCGTTTAAGAATTCCCTTTTAACTCTGGTTAGAGAGACCATAAAGAATGAAGATTATACGTATAAGGATAAAGAGCTAACAACTCTCCTTTTGTACCAGCCTTTAGTGGGAAAATATCTTTCACGCTAGACACTAAGGAGCGACTAGGATTATGATTTCAATGTGCTTTTCTAAAAGAACAAGCACAGCTCACCGTCAGGAAGCCATTTTCAATATTAACGCCCCTATCTCGTGTACTAGTGGCGACCATGAATTATGGCAATAATCATAAACACTAGAGGGAATACAAAGGATGTTGGAAGAATTTAAAAAGTTTGCCATGCGTGGCAATGTGTTAGATATGGCCGTGGGTATTATTATTGGTGCGGCATTTGGCAGTATTGTTAAAAGCCTCGTGGCCGATGTCATTATGCCACCGATAGGCTTGTTACTCGGCGGTGTCGATTTTGCCGATCTATTTATTACTCTGAAAGAAGGTGCTTCTGCAGGCCCTTATTTGACCTTAGCCTCTGCACAAGAAGCAGGTGCTGTTGTCATCAGTTACGGTGTATTCTTCAACTCAGTGATGAGCTTTTTAATCGTTGCGTTTGCCGTATTCCTACTTATCCGTACGGTGAATAACCTTCACAAAGAAGAAGAAACACCCGCGGCAGAACCAACAACAAAAGAATGCCCAAAATGCTATAGCAGTATTTCGATCAAAGCGACACGGTGTCCACACTGTACATCGGAAATCGAATAACAAAAAAAAGCCCCGGCCAATTGGCCGGGGCTTTTTTTCAACATCAAAGTGCTGGGTGAATTACATCATTCCGCCCATGCCACCCATGCCGCCCATATCAGGCATTGCAGGTGCATCATCTTTAGGAATTTCAGCAATCATCGCTTCAGTAGTCAGCATCAGACCAGCCACTGAACCCGCATTTTGCAATGCAGTACGTGTCACTTTAGTCGGATCCAAAATACCCATTGCGATCATATCGCCATATTCACCTGTTGCTGCGTTGTAACCATAGTTACCTTCACCTGCAACTACTTCATTTAGAATGACAGAGGCTTCAGCACCGGCATTTGCAGCGATTTGGCGTAATGGTTCTTCCATTGCACGACGTGCAATAGTGATACCCATATCTTGATCATGATTATCACCACGCAGTTCACCGAGAATGCTCTCTGCACGAACTAAGGCAACACCACCACCGGCAACTACGCCTTCTTCAACAGCTGCGCGAGTCGCATGCAACGCATCTTCAACACGTGCTTTCTTCTCTTTCATTTCCATTTCTGTTGCCGCACCGACACGGATAACCGCAACACCGCCAGCTAATTTAGCCACACGTTCTTGCAGTTTTTCTTTGTCGTAATCTGAAGAAGATTCAGCGATTTGTGTACGGATTTGCTCAACACGTGCTTGGATTTCATCGGCACGGCCAGCACCATCAACGATAGTGGTATTTTCTTTGCTCACAGTGATTTTCTTCGCTTGACCAAGGTGATCCAGAGTCACTTTTTCAAGGCTCAGACCCACTTCTTCAGAAATCACAGTACCACCAGTCAATACAGCGATGTCTTCCAACATAGCTTTACGACGGTCACCAAAGCCTGGCGCTTTAACAGCACACACTTTAACGATACCGCGCATATTGTTAACAACTAATGTAGCTAGTGCTTCACCTTCAACATCTTCAGACACAATCAATAGAGGGCGACTTGATTTCGCTACTGCTTCCAATGTTGGTAGCAAATCACGAATGTTTGAGATTTTTTTGTCAAACAATAAAACGAATGGGTCTTCCAACTCAGCCGTCATTGTTTGTTGGTCGTTGACGAAATAAGGTGATTGGTAACCGCGATCAAACTGCATACCTTCAACCACATCTAATTCGTTTTCGAAGCCGCTACCATCTTCAACTGTGATGACGCCTTCTTTACCAACTTTCTGCATGGCTTCAGCAATAATGCTACCAACTGAGGCATCAGAGTTAGCTGAAATCGTACCCACTTGAGCAATCGCTTTATCATCATCACATGGTGAAGACATAGTGCGAAGTTGTTCTACTGCCGCTTGTACCGCTTTGTCGATACCGCGTTTTAAATCCATTGGGTTCATGCCAGCAGTGACGGCTTTCATACCTTCACGCAAAATAGCTTGAGCCAACACAGTCGCTGTAGTGGTGCCGTCACCAGCAGCATCAGAAGTGTGCGAAGCCACTTCTTTCACCATTTGTGCGCCCATGTTTTCGTATTTGTTTTCTAATTCGATTTCTTTAGCAACAGAAACACCATCTTTTGTGACAGTAGGAGCACCAAAGCTTTTATCTAAAACAACGTTACGGCCTTTAGGACCTAGTGTAACTTTTACCGCGTTAGCTAAGGTGTTTACACCTTTAACCATGAGTTGGCGCGCATCTGCACCAAATTTGACTTCTTTAGCAGCCATTGTAATTCTTCCTCTTAATTTCTTTAAAAATCAAATGAATTTAGGGACTTAGCCTTCGATGACAGCAACAATGTCATCTTCGCGCATCACCAACAGCTCTTCGCCGTCGACTTTCACTTCAGTACCTGAATATTTGCCAAAAAGTACTTTATCGCCGACTTTGACGGCTAGGGCGCGAACGTCGCCAGAATCTAATAGTTTGCCAGCACCTGCAGCGACGATTTCGCCACGTGATGGTTTTTCTGCTGCATTATCAGGAATGACGATACCGCCAGCGCTCATTGTTTCTTCTTCCATGCGACGAACAATCACACGGTCATGAAGGGGACGAAGATTCATCTGTGTTTCCTCCGAAAAATGTTGTTATGACTTACTTAAAAGTAGGAACCCATACAATGGGGCTACAAAATCCCCTTTCAAGGGGCAACCGTAAAAAAATACTAATTTTTATTTCAAATGACGAGAATCGTCATCATCCACCACCTCACCGTCAATAATGGTTCCTCTTTCTCGCTGATGCGAGGACTCTGACGAACGGAATGAGCTGGAATACGAGGTTTTGAAAAACATGTTGCTATTTCGCATCATTTGTTTGATGAGTGCCTGCCTAGTGGCGGGAATTAACAACAAAAAGCCAATCGTATCGGTAAAAAAGCCTGGCGTGAGTAACAGTGCACCACTGATAACTAAACAAAGGCCTTCCAACATCTCTTGGGCGGGTAACTGACCGCTGGCGAGAGAGCGTTGAGCACGCTGCAATGTTTGAAAACCCTGCAGCCTTAATAAAAAAGCACCCAACACAGCGGTACCGATCACTAAAGCAATGGTCCAAGGGGCACCAATGACTCGGCCTACTTGTATTAAAAGATAAATCTCAATAATAGGGATGATTAAAAAGATGATGAACAAAAAGCGAAACATAGCTTTTTCCTAAACCGTGAGTGTCTTCATCAATATTGGTGCAATGTAGCAGATTTCAAGGGAGAACTTGAGTGTCGTAAAAACACAACATTTCCTCTCGTTTTGTACCAGTGTCACAAAACTGTCATTTATCTTTCATCATCGTGAAACATTTGAGGCTTAAGGTGTGCGGGACTTCGGCAATTAACCGATTCGATTTAACCAACCCTGAGGATAGTCCCTTGAAATTGAAAAGCACATCTTTATTAATCGCAGGTGCATTGTTCGGCGCAGCAATGTTGCCAGCACAAGCAAACAACGAAGCAATGGCTGACCTGTTAAAAGTCCTTCGTGACAAAGGCACCATCAGTTCTGAAGATTACAACATGCTGCAAAATGCTGCCGCTGCTGATAAAGAAAAAACTGAAGCAGCTCAAGCGGAAGTGAAAAAACAAGTAGCTGAAGCCACTGCTGACATGCCAGTTATAACCACTGATGGCAAAATCAAAATTGAAAGCCGTGATGGTGCATGGTCTTTCCAACCTATTGGTCGTGTGATGTGGGATGCGATTGATACTGACGAAGACGATTCAGGTGCTGATGATTTCGATGGTACTGAATTACGTCGCGCACGTTTAGGTTTTGAAGGTTCAATCTATGATTGGGGCTATAAATTTGAAGCTGACTTTGCAACCGGCGGTAACTCAGGCGATAGCTCTGAAGTATCGATTAAAGATGCATTCATTAGCTATGGCAACAAAATGAATGATATGGCCTATGGCGTTAAATTAGGTCAATCTCACGTCGCTTATGGTTTAAACACTAAAATCAGCTCAAAATACATGACATTCATGGATCGCCCTTGGTTTGCTGATAGCTCTGTGTCTCCAGCTCGTGAAAGTGGTGTTGTTGCTTCATTAGCAGACAAAGATTACAAATGGACATTATCTGCTGGTTTAACAAACGGTGAAATTGACGGTGGTTCATCAGAAGAAAATGGCAGCACATTTTCTGCTCGCGCTTCTTTCGTTCCATACATGCAAGACAAAAATCATCTAATTCAAGTGGGTGCTGGCTTCCTATCTAAAGGTGGCGGTGATAATTTCCGCTTTAGACAACGTTTAGTTAGTCATAAAGATGCTACACGCCACTTAGATACTGCACAGTTTGAAATTGATGGTGCTAATGCATACACATTAGATGCAATGGGTATATTTGGTTCATTCCACGCAATGGCTGAATACAATGACTTTACTGCAGAACGTACTGCAGGTTCAGATGTTGATATTACTGGTTACGCAGTTGAAGCAGGTTACTTCCTAACTGGCGAATCGTTGAAGTGGAAAAAAGGGTATACATCAGGTATTTCACCTAAATCATCAGCTGGTGCATGGCAAGTTGCAGCACGTTTCGAAACACTTGAAATTGATGATTCAGCAAATAGTGATGAAGCAGACAAGTGGACAGTTGGTGTGAACTACTACCCAACTAAAAATACTCGTTTAATGCTTAACTACGATAAAGTAACTGACCTTAAAGTTGATGGCTCAAGCGTAAACTACGAACCATCTGCTCTTAAATTCCGTGCACAAGCATACTGGTAGACCGATACCTTTAGCTTGAAGAAAAGCCTCACCTTCGGGTGGGGCTTTTTTATAGGTAGAACGTATAACTCACTTTTTTAAAAAGCTGACACAATGACTCAAGAAGAAGCTCATCATTATAATTTGTTACAAGAGATTCTCAGTCAAGGACGTCTGACCGCTCTATTTCAACCGATCGTATCGCTTGTGGACCGCAAGATATTTGGTTACGAAGGTCTCATCCGTGGCCCATCTGATAGCCCTTTGCACTCTCCGGTTAACTTATTTGATACGGCGTTAAAGCATAACCTGCTTGCTGAGCTTGATTTGCTCTGCAGGGAAACCGTCATTAAACGATATGGTCAATTGGGATTAAAAGCGAAGCTTTTTATCAATACAACGCCCGTTGCCATTATGGATAATGATTATCCTCATGGTTTAACCATGCAATATGTCAAACAGGCTGGACTCACTCCTCAACAAGTCATTATTGAACTGACAGAACAGTATCCCATTGATGACTATGAGCTGATGCGAGTCGCCACAGAACATTATCGTCAAAGTGGCTTTTCAATCGCTATTGATGATCTCGGCGCAGGCTATTCTGGTTTAAGAACATGGTCTGAATTGAAGCCAGACTATGTAAAACTGGATGGTCATTTCATGCAGAATATTCATGACGACCGTCAAAAACGTCATTTTGTGCAATCGATGATCGATATTGCCCAGAGTGTTGGCTGCCAAATCATTGGTGAGGGCATCGAAGTGCGGCAAGAATATTTAACCGCGCAAAGTTTGGATATGCGGTTTGTTCAAGGTTATTACTTTGGCAGACCCAACCGGAATCCCTTAAAAGAGCTAGATAAATCCCTGTTTGCAGAACGCAATAAATCCAACATTCATAGTACTGGTAGACCACGCTCTAATACCCTAGTCAGTAGTTTGTTAAACGAGCTGGAACCAGTACTCAATAATAGCTCGATTGATCAAGTCGCCGAACGCTTTCAAAAAACCATCTCACTTAATGCCTTACCCGTCGTCACTGATAATAATCGTGTTAGTGGTATCGTCTGGCGAGATGACTTTATGACAATGTATGCGAGTCGATTCGGACGGGAACTGTATGGCAGAAAGCCAATTGACAGCGTTATGGACACCCAACCGATCATTGTCGAAACTGATTTGCCTTTGAAAAAGTTAAGTTACCAAATCACCAGCCAAGAAACGCAACAGCAACACAGTGCCTTTATCATCACTGAACAAGGTCGTTATCGTGGTGTGGGCAGCCTTATGGATTTGCTAAGACAAATAACTGATATGCAGATCACCATGGCGCGTCATGCAAATCCCTTGAGTGGCTTACCTGGTAATGTGCCATTGAGCGAATTAACCCGTGAAATTATTGAGCGCAAACGCGATGTCACCGTGTGTTATTTTGATCTTGATAACTTTAAACCTTATAACGATATCTATGGATATGGTAAAGGTGACAAAGTTATTAGCCTAACGGCAAAAATGTTGACACAACACGTCGATCAAACACTCGACTTTGTCGGTCATGTTGGTGGTGATGATTTTATTATTCTATTCGAAAGTAATGACTGGCTAGAGCGATGCGAGTCAATGCTGACGGCATTTGAAGCCCTTTATCCCGAACTATACAACCCACGGCACTTAACGCAAAAAGGCATTAATGCCGTTGATCGACATGGAAATGAAACCTTTTATCCCTTACTTAGCTTATCAATAGGCGCAGTCAGCGTATTAAACTTTGAAGGCATAGAAGCTGAGATTGATTTGACTGAGCATGCCAGTAAGGCAAAGTCGATGGCGAAACGATTGGCTGGTAACAGTATTTATCAACTGCAGTCAGAAGATGCGGTTGTGGTAAGCAAGCCACGCATCAAAGTAGTTAAAGATTAATGCCCTGCCACCTCGATAACTACATAGCTGCGCTAAAAGCGACTTGTTCCAGAACGAACTCTACACGCTGCCTGACTTTTTCTCGTGTTTCACGAAACTCATCCATTACTTGAACATCGGAGCCCTTCATTTTTGCAGGATCTGCTAACGGTAGGTGAACTTTTACCGTTTCAGGATTCAGCATTGGGCATTGCTCTTCAGCATTGTCACATAAGGTGACCAGAAGGTCTGCCCACTCCAGCATTTCGCCATTAACCCGAATTGACTCTTGCTGAGAAATATCAATGCCAACCTCAGACATGATCTGTATCGCATGTTGATTCTGACCATGCGCTTCAATACCTGCTGATTTAACTTCAACATCATCCCCAGCTATGGCTCGGGCCCATCCTTCCGCCATTTGTGAACGACAGGAATTTCCTGTGCACAAAAACATTACTCTTATTTTTTCCATGTTTTACCTCTTTTTAGCATGGCGACCTTAACAGAGGAATATGACAATGATGTGAAGCCAAGCTAACTCATTGTCTAAAATAAAAGTTTAATTCGACTGCATGCATAGCGGATTGCATCTGCTAAAATGCAGCTTTGAAATAGTTAAAAGATTGTTATTGTGAAAAAACTCATCACTCATCTGTTCATAGCAGCTACCTTACTGACTCCGATATTGGTGCAAGCCCAAACGACGCGTTACGTCTCAGATAAACTTGAAATCACCATGCGTAATGGCCAAGGCGTAAAATTCAATATACGTAAAATGTTAGAGTCCGGTGCTCGTCTCGATGTTCTGGAAACCGATCCAGCCGGTTACTCGCGCGTGAGAACAGAAGATGGCGTTGAAGGCTGGGTATTAAGCCGTTACCTTACAAACACGCCAAGTGCGAGAGAACAATTAGATGCTAGTCGTCAACGTGTTGCTAATTTAGAATTAGAAGTCGCTAAGTACAAAGAGGAAATTGGTACCTTAAACTCACAGAACTCCACTGCCGATTCAGAAAACCTAAACTTAAAAGAAACAGCACAACGACTAAGTAAAGAGCTTGATGATCTGCGTCGTACCGCATCGAGTGCTGTTGCTCTGGATAATGAAAACCGCCAATTAAAAGAAAAGCTGCAAGAAATAGATCATGAAAATCAGTCACTTGTTATCGAGAACAATGCACTAAGAGATAATAATACCCGTAGCTGGTTTTTAGTCGGTGCGGCAGTTTTATTTGCTGGATTGATTCTGGGCCTGATTATTCCACGTTTAAGAATTCGTAAAAAAGACAGCTGGGGCAGTTTATAAACGCCAGTTTACTCTGCCCAGCAAAAAGAGAGCCTTTTTAGGCTCTTTTTTTATGCCCGTCTCTCAGGTGCGAAAGTTGCTCACCGGCCAAAGAGCCACCGTCAATTTGATAGGCTTTACCAAACCCTTTGACATAGCGACCACCTAAGGGCTTCAGTTTGAATAAATTAAAGTCACTCATTTGGCTTAAGCTCTTCACTCGCTCTCCATGTCTTTTTGCTAACACGTCTAACCCCTTATTCCATGCATCACTCTCTACCAGAATATGTTCTGCATGAACCTTGTATGTGACTCGTAAGCGAGCAAATAGCTCTGCAGCGCTATCTTCGTCTTCAATAATCAGTACTGAGGCATCGGGGTGTAATTTTAGATTTCTTCCATGAACCGCAATATCACTAATTAGTATGTATAAACTATCATCACCAATAGCAAACGGTGCATAGGAAGCATACGGCACACCATCCTCATCGAGCGAAGACAGCATCAAGCTTTTACGGCTGCTAATCATGCTTAAAATTTCTTCACTTATCTGAGCTTCAAGCCCTTTATTATTCATCTTCTTTTTGTCCTGTATATTCTGCTTGTAATTGTTTGAACCGCGTCACTTGTGAAGTGATTAGCTCGCCTTGTTTATCCCGACCAAGAAACACTTTAAATACAGCTTCGTCTACGGCAGTTTCAAAAACAAAGGCATAACTTTCTCTACCTCTATGTGCTTTATCTTGAAAGCGTATATGCGCGATCTGATTAATGTTTATATGCCCATGAAATCCAGGCATATCACCTTCAATATTGTAAAACCCTTCTCCAAGGCTCCCTTCAGGAAACGGTCCTTTGAATTCGAAGACACTGCCACCATGCAAAATAATGGTGGTGACCCATTCCCAGTTGGCAATCTCTTTCAGTAATGTGACGGCTTTCGGCCCTGGCATGACTTGCTGTTCTGACATCATTGTTCCTCAAAATGCATATTTAATACCCAACCTAATATCTTTACCTGGCATATACAACTGCTGATTTGCAACACGATAGTATTGGTCAGTTAAGTTATTCACTGTTAAGTCCACCGTAACGTCTTTGGCACTTTGGGGTGTCCAGCTAGCATAGAGATCAACTAACGTGTAATGGTCATACTCATTCGTCTCACCTATCGCTAAATGTTTCTGGCTTTCCACCCGAGTTAATGTAACCCCTGTCTTCAAGCTATTTTGTAACCATGCTTTATTAAGCTGCCAAACCCATTTGTCTGCCGGAATAGTGGCAAGCGCTTCACCTGTTTTTTCATTTTGTCCACGAGATTGACCGTAACTTACCGTTGAATTTAGTGTGCCGAATGCATAGCTTGCTTCTAGTTCAAACCCTTGTATTTCTGCCTTGTCTACATTGTTATAGGTTGTGTTCCCTGCATCAATGGAAAAAGGGAAAGGAGTGAAAACTGGATTTTCAACCTCCTGATCGATGAAATTATCGACATCATTATGAAACACGTTTGCCGATACTTTTAAACTGTCAGAATCGGTAAAGACTTTATCAAAGGTATAGTCAGCAAGAAATTCAATGTTTTCTGATTCTTCTGGCTTTAAATTAGGATTCGCAATAAACGTATTACAGCCTCCAGGCATGCCAGGAATAATACAAAAGTGTGTACCACTTTGATACAGCTCTTCAGCTGTGGGTGCTCGGAAAGCTTGATCGTATCTTACTGATACATTTAATTTTGGAGTCGCTTCCCATATCAAGGCAGCAGATGGAGAAAGAGCATTATCACTTCGGCTCGTATTAAGATTTTTTGCCTCAGTAGCGAAATAATCATAACGTGCGCCAATTTCTGCTTTCCATCTTTCCGCTAAAGGGATATGCACCGTCGTAAATGCCCCCCATACATCTGTTGTCGCATCGGGGATAATGGGTCGGTTTTCGCCACTGCGAGCACCTTCAAACTTATCTTGATAGCCATCAAAGCCATACAAAACAGCAAGGTTTTTGAAGTGGCTTTCATTATTTAAATTGATGCCATAGGTATTCATTTCTGTCGTATCTACTCGTGCATCAGTTATGTGTGGATCATCAATTTGAGTACGAGTCCAATAGAGCGTTAGCTTAGTATCGATAAGGGAGTTGTCTGGATTCAAGTAATAATCTATGGATGCTTGATCAACCTGAGTTTCCCTATCAACCAAGAAGTTACTTGTGTTCGCATTTGTCGAGCCATCAACAGGCACACCCCCCTCTGAATACCCACGACGATACGTAAATGTCGATGACTGGCTATCATCAATAAACCAGTCCAATTTTGCCAAAACACCTTTGTCTCTATCGGCTGAGTTTTCTAGGTTATTGCCATCACCCAGCTCTACTTCATTTCCGTCACGATAATAACTGGATACCAGCAAATCCATATTCTCATAACGGCCAGCTAATGCTGCCGTGGTGAGCCATAAATCATTATTGGATTGATAACCTTGTCTGACAAAACCACCAAATGTATCGCCAGTGTCTAATAGATCTCTAGCATGAATGGTGTTTTGAGAAATGACACCGCCAATCGCACCCGATCCCCAGATAGCACTTGATGGCCCTTTTTGTAGCTCAATATCTTTAATCAATGCAGGGTCCAGAAAATAGGTGGGTCTGTGACCTGATACAAAGTTCTGTCTTACACCATCAACCAACTGCAATACACGGTTATGATCCAGGCCCCTAATATTCACTTCTTGTGCATTTTCACGAGGCCCACCGACAGCGGTCACATTCGCAAGATTGTTAACTAATTGGGGAACTGATGTCGCTTGCTGCTGAGCCACTTCTTCTTGTCCCACCTTCTTAACCCGCATTGATTGCGATGTCGACTGAGTGGCATCTTCTTTTGCTGCTGTGATAGTAATTTCGCTTAATTGCCCATTATCTCTGGCTTGGCTATGCATCGGTATTGCAGCAATCACTAGGCTACTCACTATGACAAGTCGTGTATGGCATCGTTTTATATTCATCATCGTCACTTTTATTGCTGTCAAATTTGAAATTGAAAGCCGTAAAGATACACACTGACCTTAATGAGATCAATTATTATTTAGATTAATATTAACAAACAAGTTTTTCTTCGGTACACTGTGCCGCGTTGTACAGCACTTTGTTGAACTCACATCTCAATATTCATGGACAGAGAAACTATATGCGATTATTCCTCAGCCGTTTATTTTCTATTCTTTACTTGCTCATCAGTGCAAATACTGTATTTG
>DRHY01000252.1 GCA_011052985.1 Methylophaga thalassica | reverse complement strand
CCACACATAGAAAAACTTTTTCTCAGCGCCTGGGATTTCAAAACCAAAGTAGGGGGCATCACGTGAGATGTCCCAGTCTTGTAAACCGCTATCAAACCATTCACTTAGTTTTCGAGTTACCTCAGGTTGTAGGTGATCACTGTTAGTCCATTCTTTTAAGGTCTTTTCAAAATTAGCTAATTTGAAAAAGTAATGTTCGGACTCTTTAGTAATAGGGGTGGCACCAGAAACGGCAGATACGGGATTTTTTAATTCAGTTGGGTCATAGGTTGCCCCACAGGCTTCACAGTTATCGCCATACTGATCGGCAGCACCACATTTAGGACATTCACCGCGAATAAAACGGTCTGGAAGGAACATCTCTTTTTCTGGATCGTAGGCTTGGCTGATAGTGCGTGTTTCAATATGACCCGCATCACGATTAGCTAGATAAATTTGATTGGCCAAGGCACGGTTTTCTTCACTGTGCGTGCTGTGGAAGTTATCAAAACCGATATTAAAGGCGGCAAAATCGGCCTGATGTTCTTTGCTGACATCACTGATCAGTTGTTCAGGTGTGATGCCTTCATTTTGCGCACGGAGCATGATAGGTGTGCCGTGAGCATCATCAGCACAGACGTAGTGACACTCGTTACCACGCATTTTCTGGAAACGTACCCATATATCAGTTTGTATGTATTCCACCATATGGCCGAGATGAATTGAGCCATTAGCGTAAGGAAGGGCGCTGGTAACCAGTATTTTTCTTTGCATGAGTGAACCGAGAATTAACCTGATAAAAAACCACAAAAGATACCAGAATTCGGGCTTTTACACCACGTAAAACAAACAATCATTGCTCGTCTAAGTGATTGTCTTGAAAACTCCTTGCGTTTACATTAGATTGGAATCTCTGCCGTACACAATGCAATGACTCGGGAACGCTAATGGAGCTCAAACTACACGATATTCATGTTAATTCCATCCATTTGGCCCTGGAAAAGGCACGTCAATATCGTTCTCTGAATGAACCGGAAATTGCCGAAAGCATTTGTCACGATATTTTGCATATTGAAGCTGACAATCAACAGGCATTAGTGTTGTTGATTTTGGCGTTGAGTGATCAACTTCACCATTCTGGGAAAAAGACGCAGGTAAAAGCGATTGAAGACGCCATCGAACAATTGCAAAGTCGTTATCATCAGTTGTATTACACCGGATTACTCCATGAGCGCAGAGCGCGTTTTATGCTGACACAAAGCATGTCTCGTGTGTTTGCTTATGATTACTTCATTGAAGCATTGCAGTTTTACCAGCAGTCTGAAGAGATTCGCCCTGAACATAATGACGAATCGATTTTAAGATGGAATAGTTGTATTCGCACCATCGAAATAGAAAAGCTGAAACCACGTCCTGACAGTAAAGATGCCCGTTTGGACATGGAAAGCTAAGATGAAACTACTTCAATTACAAAAACGCAGCATGGCCTTAGCTGGATCAGTTTTAACGGTTTACCTTGTTTTTCACATGCTCTCTAATTTGTCTTTTTTTGCTGGTTCGGCATTTGAAGATTTTTATGAATTTTACAATCAAGCATGGCTGCGTTGGCCACTCTTAATTATTGTATTGGCCTGTTTGGGTATTCATATCAAAGCTGCTATAGCCATTAGAATGAAGAATAGTCAGGCTCGAAAGCAGAGTTACTACAAACACGATAAATTACACATCCCAGCCAACCTTGTCTCCTTAAGTGTTGTTCTGCTGTTTGTATTTATTGCAGTGCATATCATCCAGTCACTTTTTATTGACACCGAAGCTGTAAAACTTGCTGTTATGACTTGGTTTTCATCAACGACGATGGTGTTGTTTTATCTGGCAGGTATTTTTATTTTAGTCATGCACCTTCAACATTCCTTAGTTAACGTTATGCAGACTTTAGGAATTACATCAAACATGTACAAACTTGCCATTATCAGTGGTGTGATGCTGCTTGGATTGGGCTTTGCTGCGATCCCTGTCTATGTGTGGGTGATGTCATGAGTGAATTTGAGTTAGATAGTCACGCACCTAAAGGTCCCTTGCAAGAGCGCTGGAAACAACACAAATACAACTCTCGTGTCGTCAGTCCGGCTAATCGCAAAAAATATACGGTCATCATCGTGGGGACGGGGTTGGCCGGGGCTTCTGCAGCTGCATCTTTAGGTGAAATGGGCTACAACGTTAAAACCTTTTGTTTCCAAGACAGTCCTCGTCGAGCCCATAGTATCGCTGCCCAAGGTGGTATCAATGCTGCCAAAAATTATCAAAATGACGGTGACAGTGTCTGGCGTCTGTTCTACGACACGATAAAAGGTGGGGATTTCAGAGCACGTGAATCTAACGTCTTTCGCCTAGCTGAATTGAGCACATCGATCATTGACCAAGCGGTTGCTCAGGGCGTGCCATTTGCACGTGAATATTCAGGTTACTTAGCCAACCGGTCATTTGGTGGTGCTCAAGTATCACGTACGTTTTACGCCCGAGGACAAACTGGCCAACAACTCTTACTTGGTGCTTATCAGTCAATGAGTCGGCAGATAGCCGAGGGCACGATTACTCATCAATCGCGTTGCGAAATGCAAGAGCTGATTATGGATGGTGAACGTGCCGTAGGTATTGTGACGCGTGATTTAATCACCGGAAGATTGGACAATCATCTTGCTGATTGCGTTGTGCTTTGTACTGGTGGATACGGCAATGCTTTTTACCTGTCCACCAATGCCAAAGGCTGTAATACATCGGCTATCTGGCGAGCCCATAAAAAAGGGGCCATGTTTGCCAATCCCTGTTTTACACAGATTCATCCTACCTGTATTCCACAACATGGTGAGT
>DRHY01000251.1 GCA_011052985.1 Methylophaga thalassica | reverse complement strand
CGTTTTATCAACCACTTCATCATTTCACCATCATGTTCGCTCTGGCTATACCAAGTACCGACTAATTGCTCATTCGTGATATCCGCTAATGCATTCCCGGTAACCATCAATCCTAAAAAAAACGCTATCGCCATAGTCCGCATATTTCTCTCCTTAATTAATTCTTGTTTATGTAGCCAGGGTAAGGGGAGATCACATTAAGCAGATATCAACACTAGAACAAGCACTCCTAGTCACAGTCAGGAGAGAGTCATAGTGGTTAACCCAACAAAAAGCGCATTTTCTGGAAGTGCTTAAATTTAGGGGGGTATTTTCTTGGTAAATGTCTCACACACAAAACTGAGATATTACCTTGAGCTGAATCATGTATGGCTAATAATGGGCGGCAGTAAACATCGCTGTCTCGTGCTTAAAATAGAATATGGCACAACAACAAATAAACAATAAGTTTCAAATAGTTAAATACAATAAAACTATAAGGAGATAATCAGAATAAAGGAAATAAAGCAGATATGGTCTGGTTAAAGATAAACCTGACTTGGCTTTCCATATTAACATTAAATATTGTCTTGTGAAGTGCCTATTTTGACGCATCAAAATCAGTCTTCATTTTCTATTTTTTGACCCTTTGCAGAAGGTATTTCTTCGATCATAATCGGCCTATCACTTACTTACTCATGAAAGAGGAAATAGGAATAATGATCAAACGGCCCGCTGAAGGTAAACGCCTGTTCATTCTAGACACTAATGTATTGATGCATGACCCCACAGCCCTATTTCGTTTCGATGAACATGACATTTATCTTCCCATGGTGGTGCTGGAAGAATTAGACCGCGGAAAGAAAGGCCTGTCTGAAGTCTCACGAAATGTTCGCCAAGTTAGCCGTTTTTTAGATGAATTATTACTACAAGCAGAAGACGAAGAAGTTACCAAAACAGGTATTCCTTTGCCGTCAGCTACTAATGGCGATCTGCCCACCGCCACAGGTAGATTATTTTTCCAAACCCGACAAATAGAGCAAGAATTACCTAAAGAGTTACCCAGTCATCAAGGTGATAATGCCATTCTCAGTGTGGCGATTGCCTTACAAAATGACATCACCGATCACACTATCATATTGGTCTCTAAAGATATCAACCTTCGAATCAAGGCTACGGTGTTGGGCATTTGTGCTGAAGATTATTACAACGATAAAGTGCTCGATGACGTGGATTTATTGTATCGCGGCTCAGCAGAGCTAGCGGCTGATTTTTGGGAAGATCTGAATAGACTTGAATCTTGGACAGCCGATGGGCAGACCTACTATGAAGTTGAGGGCGATGTCGTCAAAGACTGGTATCCCAATCAGCTCATCTATTCACCAGGTGAAGAAAATAACATTGAAGCCATCGTCAAATCCGTCACTGAATCGAATGCCGATATTCAACTTATTGGCGACTATCGGAAAGACAATCACGCCGTGTGGGGGATTAAAGCCCGTAATCGAGAACAAAACTTTGCGCTTAACTTGCTAATGGATCCTGATGTTGATTTTGTCTCATTACTCGGTCAGGCAGGAACAGGGAAAACCCTATTAACATTGGCGGCAGCATTAACGCAGACAGTCGAACATAAGCGCTACAACGAAATTATTATGACCCGCGTCACCGTACCTGTTGGTGAAGATATTGGTTTTTTACCAGGTACTGAAGAAGAAAAAATGACGCCTTGGATGGGCGCATTGATGGACAATCTCGAAGTGTTAAATCAAACTGAGGGTGGTGAATGGGGTCGTCAGGCAACAAATGATTTACTACAACGCTGGATCAAAATTCGTTCACTTAACTTCATGCGTGGTCGTACTTTCCTCAACCGTTTCCTGATTATTGACGAAGCACAAAACCTGACGTCGAAACAAATGAAAACACTGATTACGCGTGCTGGTCCAGGTACAAAAATTGTTTGTTTGGGTAATATTGCTCAAATTGACACGCCTTATTTGAGCGAAACCACTTCAGGATTGACGTATGTGGTCGATAACTTCAAATATTGGCAACACAGTGGACACATTACGCTGATGCGTGGTGAGCGCTCACGACTTGCAGATTATGCTTCAGAGCACCTCTAAACTTAATTTATGGTAATAATGATAGCCACTGTGTTTAAATTCAAACATACACCCTATTTCATAGTTCAAAGGTTGACGATTAGTAATGGCAGAATCAAATTCAGATAGACGTGAATTTTTCCGGATAAACGACACGGTCGTTATTGAGCTACAACCGGTAGAGAAAGATCGTGTAGGTGAAGTAGCAGAACGGATATCACATTCATCAGAAAATGATACGTCATCCGATCGGGCTCAACTGCGTACTATGCAGAACGTGTTCTCACACCTGTTAGACCAAATTAGTCAGCATGATCGTGAAGTCGCTCGTGCCTTGCGTCTGTTAGACGATAAGCTCAATTTAATCGCTGAAAAGATAGTACGTAACGAACATCCTATCAACCCTGAAAAACTGACCGACGTTAATTTAAGTGGTGGTGGTGTTGCCTTGATGGTAGCCGAGCCAATTCCCGCCAGAGATTATGTTGAACTGTTTATGCAACTTGTGCCATCGGCTAGCACGGTTCATACCTTAGCGACGGTTATTTCATGCGATAAAATCACTTCAGCACCTACCGAAACACCCTATCTGCTTCGCATGGCATTTACGCATATGGATGAAATTGATCGTAACCACCTAATTCGTCACACCTTAAAACGCCAAGCCGAACGTATTCGTGATGGTGAGTTTAGTGGCGCAATGAGTT
>DRHY01000250.1 GCA_011052985.1 Methylophaga thalassica | reverse complement strand
GAGCCTGAAGCAGCCATAGAGGCAGGTTTTTTACGTGAAGATTTGTATTTTCGTCTCGCCCATTTTCCCATCAACATTCCACCTTTGCGTGACAGGGATAATGATGTGCTTGAATTGGCTAAACATTTTTTGGCCTATCGCAATGGGGAGACTCAATCAGGGAAAGTCTTTTCTGATGAGGTACTCGATATTTTTGCTGAGTACAATTGGCCGGGTAATGTTAGAGAACTAAAACATTGCGTTGAAAAGGCGCATATTTTAGCGGAAGATACAATAACATCCGCTGACCTACCTGTATTAGGTAAAAGTCCTGCGAATGAAGTTGATAACATTAGACCGGGTACATCCATTAGAGAGGCGGAAAAAAGTCTTATAATTTCGACGTTGGTCGCTTGCCAGCAAAATAAAACTAAGGCGGCTAAACAACTGGGTATTACTGCCAAGACTTTATATAACAAATTGGACCAGTACGACCAATCAGAGCAAGCTATTCAACCCAATTATGAAGCAAATTAAGAAAAAGTTGGGAAAAAGCTAAATTGGTGCGCCCGACAGGAATCGAACCTGTGACCTCCAGCTTCGGAAACTGGCACTCTATCCAACTGAGCTACGGGCGCTTGAACTTATTGAGAAGTCGGTGATTATACGTGTAAAGCCATTTTGCTTCTAGTTGTTTGAACAGTGAATTACTAGCCATGAATTAATGGGCCTGTGCTGATTAAAGCCCTGAAGATAGCTTAATTCTGTAGATACCTAACTTAAAAGGCAAGGGCGCAGCCTACCTAGGCTACGCCCTGATTTTTAGTACTGCGGATTAATTTTTTCTAACTTCCATATGTCATCGTTATATTCATTCATTGTTCTATCGGTTGAGAACATGCCGCTATTTGCACTATTGATGATACTCATGGCTAACCAACGTTCTTTGTCTTGATAAACTTCCCCAGCTTCTTGTTGAGCATCAATATAGCTGCGGAAATCAGCTATTGTCATCCAAGGATCATGTGGGCTAGTGAATGCAGCAATGACATCATCAAAACAGCCTTGTTCACATTGATTGAAGTGACCTGATTCAAGTAGGTCAACAACACGTTTCAGGTCTTCATCATGCTCGATAATATGACGGGGATTGTAACTTAGGTAAGCTTTTTCGACTTCATCTTCAGTGAGGCCGAATAAGAAAAAGTTTTCTGCCCCAGCTTCATCACGAATTTCAATGTTAGCACCGTCTAATGTGCCGATTGTCATGGCGCCATTCATCATGAATTTCATATTACCGGTGCCTGAAGCTTCTTTACCTGCCGTTGATATTTGTTCAGATAAGTCTGCCGCAGGACAAATCACTTCCATTGCTGATACTTGATAGTTTGGCAAAAAGACAACCTTTAATAAGTCGCCAACAGTAGGATCGTTATTAACGATATCGGCCACATTATTAATCAGTTTGATGATTTTTTTCGCCATGGCATAGCCTGGTGCCGCTTTGCCACCAAATAATACACAGCGTGGCGTCATATTTTCAGTATCACCGCGTTTGATACGGTCATAGAGATGGATAACATGCAATACATTGAGCAGTTGTCGCTTGTATTCATGGATGCGTTTGACTTGAATATCAAAGAGGGCTTCTGGGTTGAAATCAACATTACAGCTGTCTTTCACAAGCTTCGCTAAACGTTGTTTATTTTCAAATTTAGCGGCATGCCATTTTTTCTGAAATGCGGTGTCATGAGCTAAGGGTTCTAACTTTTTGAGCTCAGTAAGTTGAGTCACCCATTTATCACCAATAGTGTCAGTGATTAATGAGCTCAATGCAGGATTACACCATGCTAACCAGCGACGTTGTGTTACACCGTTGGTTTTATTGTTGAATTTATTTGGCCACAACTCATAAAAATCGTTGAAAAGCCCTTTCTTTAACAATTCAGAGTGAAGTGCAGCAACACCATTGACTGAATAACTTCCAACGATGGCTAAATGCGCCATACGGACTTGTTGTTCATGACCTTCTTCAATGATCGACATTCTTGCTTGTCTTGCTTTGTCGCCTGGCCAGCGATTAGATACTTCACGTAGAAAGCGCGCATTGATTTCGTATATGATTTCTAGAATACGTGGTAGTAATCGTCCAAACATATTTACGGGCCAACGCTCAAGCGCCTCAGGGAGTAGCGTGTGATTAGTATAGGCCATGGTGTGAGAGGTGATTTCCCAGGCTTCTTCCCAGCCGAGTTTATGTTCATCAATTAGTAAGCGCATCAACTCAGCTACCGCTACAGTTGGATGTGTATCATTCAACTGAAAACAGTTTTTTTCAGCAAAATGTTCAAAACTTTCTCCATGCGCTGTCACCCAATAATCAAGGATGTCTTGTAAGCTGGCTGAAGCGAGGAAATATTGTTGACGAAGACGCAGTTCTTTACCATTTTCACTTGAATCATTTGGGTAAAGCACCATGCTGATATTTTCGGCTGCATTTTTTGCTTCTACAGCCTCTGTGTATGAGCCAGAGTTAAAGTCTTCTAAATTGAACTCATCCGTTGCTCCTGCTTTCCATAAACGCAAAATATTGACGGTACCGTTCTGATACCCAGGTACGGGTAAGTCGTAAGGTATAGCTAGAACGTCATTTGTATCTTGCCAATGCACACGCATATTGCCGTTGCTATCGCGATGATATTCTGTGTGTCCACCAAATTTAATGCGCTGAGTGAATTCTGGTCGCTCTAACTCCCACGGATTACCATCTTGTAACCAGTGATCAGGCTTCTCAATTTGATAACCTTTTTCAATTTTCTGTGCGAACATCCCGTATTCATAGCGAAGTCCATACCCTGTCACGGGTAGTTGCAATGTGGCGCAACTATCAATGAAACAGGCCGCTAATCGACCTAGACCGCCATTGCCTAAACCTGCATCATGTTCCATCTCAATCATGTCTTCAGCATTAAGGCTGAGTTCATTGAGTGCTTTAGTTGTTTCAGTTTCTAAGCCCAGGTTGAGGATGGCGTTACCCATCGCACGACCCATCAAAAACTCCATTGATAGGTAATAAGCATGCTTGCATTTACTTTCCGCATAAGCGTGTTTCGTGCGTTTCATTCGGTTGAAAAGCCGATCACGCATTGTTAATGCTAACGATGTGTAGAGATAGTGACCAGAGGCGCAGCCTTTGTCTTGAGCCAAGTGGGTTCCGTAGTAGCGTTTAAAATCTTCAATAAGATCTGAGCTTTTCATTCCCAGTTTTTTGGTATCGAATAATTCTTGTGCGGGATTTGCAGTACAAGCATATCTTGGGCTCATAAAAGGCTCCTTACTTATTCAGCGATTAGTTTTAGCGTGGCAGAAAGCCATCGCGGTTAGGCATCTTTACCTGTGGCAGGGTGGTTTTATCCAGCACTGCATTCTCATCGAGTATAGCATCCTGACTTAGAACATAAGCACACAATGCATAAATTTCATTACTAGATAATGAAAAGGGGGCAGAGGGAGGCATTGAACGTCTGATATAGTCAAAAAGTGTTGTTGCATATGGCCAAAAACTGTTGACTGTCTTTTCTGGATAAGCAGAATTTAAGGAGCCAATGTCACCTGTCAGCGCCATCGCACTTCCCCCTCGTCCACCTTGCCCATGACAGGATATACACAATCGGTTAAATAATTGTTTTCCTTGTGCAACCGAGCCACTACCTTCTGGTAGTCCGGTACCATCAGGGAAGATGGTGAGATTAAGTTCTGGGTGACTAATGGTCTGGTCAATCGGGGCGCCTAACGCTTGATAAGTTTCATCATTAGCCTGCACAGAGCCTGATAGAAAAAAGATGATCATAATGAGCTTAGGCATAAACATGATGAATGTCTCCTAGCTCATCAACTTCCCAGCTAATAATGGCATTGTAGTGGTAATAGCTATATTTACCTCGGTTTGCTATCAATACTTCTCGTGTTGGCTGTATCTGCCCCGATTCATCTGTGGCACGACTTTGCAGAATTGCATACTGCCCATGCCATTGCCAAGCAATACTGAAGCGGGTGAATGCTTTGTCTAATATGGGCTCTTGTAAAAGCGCGTCTTGCCATGTTTGACCACCATCAGCTGAGACTTCGACTCGACTTATTTTTCCTATACCTGACCAGGCTAAGCCCGTTACTTGGTAAGTACCTGGATTGTCCGGCAGTGTCATACCAACAGAGGGGGAGGTTATAAGTGACTTGACCTGCATCTCAAAGCTAAATTGCTGGGCTTTACCATCTGGCTGAAGATCGGTGTACTGACTTGTTTCATCTCTCGTCATTGCTGGGGATGCTGAGAGTTTCAGCTGCCTTAGCCATTTCACATTCACGATGCCTTCCCAGCCTGGCACGATTAACCTAACAGGATAGCCATTTTCAGGTCGAAGCCGTTCACCGTTTTGATACAGGGCTAAAAGCCCGTCGTCTAATAACTTATCTATAGGTATGCTGACATTTAATGCACCCGCATCAGCACCTTCTGCAATCACCCATTTAGCTGATGATTGGATACCTGCTTCATTCAGTAGTAAGGCTAATGGTACGCCTGTCCATTCAGCATTAGAGACTAGGCCATGGGCATACCCAGCTGATGCTTGGCTCGGAGAGGTTTTATAGTTTTCGTTACTGTTGCCGCCACATTCGATAAAACAAATACGTGAATGTTGAGGATAGCGAAGTAAGTGATGAATGCTGAAGTTGAGAGGCTTATCGACTAGGCCATCAATGACTACGTTGTGTGTGTCTGGATTAATATCAGGAACACCATTATGGTGTCGTTCGTAATGAAGCCCATTTGGTGTGATGGTGCCTTGTAATTCATGGAGAGGTGTCCATGAAACACCATTACCGGGAACGTCTGAGTTCGCTGAAATCCAGCGAATAACCTCTTTCTCGTAAGGCGATGGGGTTCCGTAGTTGCTGAACTCTCCCCCTGGTTTGAGCATTGATGATGATAGTGTGGAGACTTTGTTTTTGGTCAGTTCCGAAGCCAAAATAGGCAGGCTTGTCATCATAGCAACACCACTCAACGCCGAATGTTGTAAAAATTGACGACGGCTTTTATGGTGTTTTTCCATGTTTACTCTTTATTCATCAAGTGTGTCTTCTATGACCTCAAACCATTCATCAAGTTTGTTTATAGCATCTTCAGTGCCCGATTTTTTTAATGAAGAAAACGGTTGCACACTGGCCGTGATATTTAATTTTTTTAATTCACTGCTGACTTTGATAGCCGTTTGTTTGGCTGCGCCGTAGGTTAATTTATCGGCTTTGGTTAGCAAGATGTGAACGGGAAGTTGTGCATTATTTGCCCATGTGAGCATTTGCACATCAAAGTCCTTAAGCGGATGCCGAATATCCATCATCAGCATCATTCCGCGCAGACATTGCCGTGTTTCCAGATATTTTGCTAATGTTTGTTGCCACTTTAACTTCATTTTTTCAGGGACTTTGGCATAACCATAGCCAGGAAGATCGACTAGGGCGCGCTCATCGTCGAAGTTGAAAAAGTTTATCATCTGAGTTCGCCCAGGAGTTTTACTGGTTCTTGCAAGCGAACCAATACCTGTTATGGTGTTGATTGCGCTGGATTTTCCAGCATTTGAGCGGCCTGCAAAAGCAACTTCATAACCGTCGTCTTCAGGAAGCTGAGACAGTTCAGTGGCGCTGCCGCTATAATACGCTTTACGATAGAGTTGAGACATGGAACCAATTCGGGTGAAAAATAATCATAACAAGAGTAGCATACCCAAAGTTCTCAATGATGATTAGCTTAGTTTTCAGGTAACCAAAGACAATGAAAAAATTATTGATAATAGCCTTAGTTGGACTTACTTCGAGCATCACAACAAGTGTCATGGCTGAAGGGGATATTAACGCTGGTAAGCAAAAAGCGATGATGTGTGCTGCATGTCATGGTGCAGACGGCAACAGCCCAACAGATGCCTACCCTAAAATTGCAGGCCAAGGGGCTAAATATATTGCCAAACAATTAGCTAATTTTAAAAGTGGTGAACGTAATAACGCGATCATGGCTGGGATGGTTGCGAGTTTGTCAGAGCAGGATATGGCCGACTTAGCAGCCTATTTTTCCAGTAAAAAAATGGCTCCTGGTGCGGTGTCAGAAGCGCTTTTAGAAGCCGGTGAAAAACTATATCGCGGTGGCAACAAAGAAACTGGCGTTCCTGCTTGTATGGCTTGTCATGGTCCTAATGGTAGCGGTGTGCCTGCTGCGGCATGGCCAAAGCTATCATCTCAGTACAGCACTTATGTAGAAGCGCAACTTTACGCTTTCAAAAAAGGCGAAAGGCATAATGATCCAAACTCTATGATGCGAGACATCGCTGGCAAAATGAGTGATGACGAAATTAAAGCCGTTTCTGCTTACGTCTTTGGACTGAAATAATTTAAACACGATATAGGCGAGCCTCAATGGCTCGCCTATTGCGTTTCAACAATTGCGTAGCTACACGTAATCTAGGTTACTCCATGTCACAGGCTCAGGATTCAAACGTTTCTCATCGCTCATTTGTATGGCGTCTATTTCATTTCTTGGGTTCGATGGAACTCGCGATTACCTTACTGATCACATTAGCCATTGCCTCCATCATCGGTACTGTTTTACAGCAGAATCAACCTTATCCTGATTACCTAATCAAATTTGGTCCGTTTTGGTTTGAAGTCTTTGATACTATCGGTTTATACGACGTTTACAGTGCTCTCTGGTTTTTAGCGATTTTAGCGTTATTGGTTATATCAACCAGTGTTTGTATCTTTCGTAATTCACCGACCATGCTGAAAGATATGTTTCAGTTGCGAACACATGTTCAGCTGAAATCTATTCGTTTTATGCAGCATCGCGCTGAATGGCAAGTTGATGAATCTTTGGATAATACCGCTCAAAATTTAAAACAACGCTTCTCGACTTTAGGTTTTCGAAGTCGCATAACTGAAAAAGGCGATGATAGGCTGGTATCAGCCATGCGTGGCGGTATGAATCGCTTAGGTTATATCCTTACTCATGTTGCCATTGTCGTCATCTGTGTTGGAGGCTTGTTTGATAGTAACTTACCTTTAAAACTAGCTGAGTGGCAGGGCAAAGTCCATATTGAAACCCGAGAGTTACCACTAAGTCAGATTCCAAAAGAAAGCCGTTTGGCTGTTGGCGCTCAAGCATTTAGAGGAAGTGTCAGTATTCCAGAAGGACGCGCTGCCAGTGTTGCTTATCTGGCTATGCGTGATGGTTACCTTGTACAAAATTTGCCCTTTACAATAGAAGTTAAGCAGTTTCGAATTGAGCACTACCCGACAGGTCAGCCTAAATCATTCGAATCTGACTTAGTCATTCATGATCCAGAGCTGAAAAAACCACTTGAAGCCACAATAGCGGTTAATCATCCGCTCATATATAAAGGCTACGCTATTTATCAAGCCAGTTTTGGGGATGGTGGCTCAGAGCTTAATTTAAAGGCATGGCCTTTGTTTGCTCAAAAAGGCCAACCCGTGAGCCTAGAGACGAATGTGTTTCAGAGCCAAAAAATGCTATGGGGCGATAAAGAAATGCAGTTAGAAGTTACTGATTTCAGACCGTTCAATATTAATCCTGATCCCTCAGAGGATGACCCAAATAATGTACGTAATTTTGGGCCCAGTGTCGGTTTCAAACTTCGTCGTCCAACAGGTGAAGCCCTGGAATATCAGAATTATATGCAGCCAGTAGAAAGAGATGGTCGTTACTTCTTTTTAAGTGGTGTGCGCTCAAGCCCTGCTGATCAATTTGGCTATCTATATGTGCCCGCTGATGACGATGATAGTTTACGAGGCTTTTATGATTTCTTAAAACAGCTACAAGATGAAGAGCTTGTCTCAACAGTCGCGAAATCAATGAAAAACGATACGTTAGCTAGCTTGAATGTGCCTGAAGATGATGCTTTGTCTAAAAGCTTACAAAGCACATTGGAAACACTGGTGAAAATGTTTAATCGTGGCGGTTTTAGCGAGGTGACTCAGTTTATTGAGGAAACGTTACCTGATTCTGAACGTGACACGCTGGCTCCTGCTTATCTTGCAATGCTGAGAGAAATGTTAGGTCGAATTTATTTTTCAGGGTTGGGATTAAATAATGATGACAGCGTTGATGAATTTCATATTCTCTTTTTGCAAGATGCGATTGAAGCCATTGGTAGCTTGCCTCGCTACGGATCTCCGGTTTTCTTGCAGTTAGTGGATTTCAACCAAATTCAGTCAACAGGACTACAAATTGCTCACGCTCCTGGTAAAAATATTGTGTATCTAGGGTGTGCATTCCTCATTGCAGGCGTGTTTCTACTATTTTATCTACCACAGCGTCGATTCTGGGCATGGATTACACGAAAAGAGGGCAAAACACAGGTTTACATGGCGGGTATGACTAACCGTAATCCACGTGATTTTGATAATTATTTTGATGAAGTTAAGACTAATATTGAGAAAGATTCACGGAACTCTACGTTATCTTAATGTTCATAGCATCTACCCATATGATTAGGCTTTAAAAGAAATGAGCGCGCACCTTTCAGCATTACAAGTGAAACAACGAGCATCACGTACCGCATGGTTCTGGCGTG
>DRHY01000249.1 GCA_011052985.1 Methylophaga thalassica | reverse complement strand
GTAATAAGGTTTCTAGACCAGAAATACCTGGCTGAGTTTCAGCAAAGGGACCCAACTTGTCATCTGATCCGTGGCTACAGGAACAAGGCTGTGTTCATGAAGGCGCAGTTAGTGCTCGCCTTGGTTTAGGTGGTATTGCCGAGAGTGCAGAAACCATCGCCGTAAGCCGTGATCTTATCCTAATTGAAAAAACCGGAGTATGTGCTCACTTTCATAACTTATCCACTGGAAAAGCAGTTAAGTTAATTCGGGACGCTCAAAGTCGTGGGCTACATGTTACTGCCGATGTCAGTGCTCATCACCTTCATCTGAGCGAGCATGATTTAGGTAATTACGATGCCTTAACACATGTTCTCCCCCCCTTCAGAAGCATCCGAGATAGAGAACAATTACAGCAAGGTATTCGTGATGGCGTCATTACGGCGATTTCGTCACACCACCAACCGCTCGATAAAGATGACAAGTTGGGGCCCTTTGCTGAAACTCAGCCAGGTATTTCTGGTCTAGAAACCTTATTACCACTGACAATGAAGCTGGTTGAAGATGACGAAATCCCACTGCACAAAGCATTGGCAGCGTTAACCTGTAATCCGGCTGATATTTTAGGTATCGAATCTGGTCAATTAAAAGTCGGGGCCATTGCTGATATTTGTTTGATTGATCCTGATTCGGAATATGAATGCCAGCCGCTTAACTTTATGAGTGCAGGTAAAAATAGTCCTTTTGAAGGTTGGTTATTCAACCATCAAGTGAGTCACACAATATTTCATGGTCGTCTTGTATTTGAACGAGATTAACAACTCATAGGAAAGCGCTATGCCAATACTAAAACCCATCCTAGGCTTACTTGCCCTTATGTTTCTTATCACTGGTCTCACCGCATGCACACCAGAAGTTGGTAGTGAGGACTGGTGTCAAATGATGAAAGATAAGTCTAAAGGTGACTGGACGGCTAATGAAGCAGCTGACTTCACGCGCTACTGTATATTCCCAAACAATGACAAATAAACTCTATGCATTAGATTTTGACGGTGTCATTTGTGACAGTGCCGTGGAGACAGGCATGGCTGGCTGGAAGGTAGCTTTGAAAGTATGGGCTGATATGCCAGAACACATGCCTGAGGCACTGTTATCAAAGTTTAGACAGGTTAGGCCTGTGATGGAAACAGGTTATGAAGCTGCCTTAATTATGCGGCTCTTGTACGAGGGGAAAACACCTGAAAATCTACTCACCGATTTTCAGCACAGCATTCAGGCGCTGATGATACGTGATGATATGTTTGTTGATGAACTGAAAGCATTATTTGGTGAGACTCGTGATGAGTGGATAAAACACGACTTTGAACAGTGGATTGCAATGAACCCATTATTCGATGGAATTGCAGAAAAACTAACGTCAATCACCGACCAGCTGGTTATCATTACGACCAAACAAGAACGCTTTGTTGATCACATTCTAAAAGCCCAAAATATCGAATTACCAATGGAACGAATTTACGGCTTGGATAGAAACATGAGTAAGCCACAAATTCTGAATGATATTGTCGCTGAGAAAATAGCCGAATCGATTATCTTTGTGGAAGACAGACTACCGACACTGATCAATGTCATCACGGATGATAGATTGGATGATATTAAATTATATCTAGCTGACTGGGGCTATAACACGGCTGCTGATAAATCCAATACAGATGATATTGAACGTATTACTCTTCTCGGTCTTACTGAAATGAAGCTTTTGTAAATAACCGTTGGCTTGATAGAAAAAAGACGAACTAAGTAAGAAAAAAATGGCGGAGCGGACGGGACTCGAACCCGCGACCCCCGGCGTGACAGGCCGGTATTCTAACCAACTGAACTACCGCTCCACATTTTCTCTTTTTTTGGCCAGATAAGAGCTATTGGCCAGAAGAAGCGTGAGAATATACAGGAAAAACGCTAAAGGTGTTAGCGTTTTTTAATTTTTATCCTGTCTTCTTTTGCCAATACTGCTTCTTAGCCTGCTGTAGTTTTTCATATCCCGCTAAAAGTGCATTGTGTCTATCAAAGCCAGCTAAGCTTAGGCCTGGTGTATGTAATTGATGGAAAACAATTTTTGCATTGACTATCGATTTACCATTCTCAACATTGTCATTGCCATACATCATCGATAAATAATGTTCATAATCGGCAAACTCTTTGTCTTCATCCCACTTAATTTCTAACAAGGCTTTGATGCAGCGATAAAAACGTAGCTGTTCTTCGCCACCCTGCTCTAATGAAAGGCACCAATCAATCCACTCTAATGCTTGCTCATCCTGTAACGCTAAGCAGAGCATGAGCTTTATCTCACCCAGTCTGATGGTTGACCACAGGGTACCAGGATCAGGCGCTAAACCGATGAACTGTGCCACAGGTGTATGGTCGTTGTATCCGCCTTCCTCTAGTGACTCTAGCAACGCTTTGTATTGCTCATTGGTCAGGTATTTAAGCGAAAGTAAGGATTCTCGGAATAAAGCGCCTTCATTATTATTTTCCCAAAGTAGCTCATCCACAGGATAAATATCCGACATTCCTGGCACCAGAATACGGCAAGCATAAACATCTAAATGTTCATAATCGGCAATGTAAATATCAAAACCCATTTCATGAATCAGATCTTTTAAATAACCAAATTCATCACGCGTAGTTGCATCATGATCCCAATCAAAAAATTCATAATCTGGACTTTTACGGAAAAAGTCATAAGAGATATAACCACTAGAATCAATAAAATGCATTTCCAAGTTCTGTGGTGATGCGACCTCTTCCATATCAAATATTGG
>DRHY01000248.1 GCA_011052985.1 Methylophaga thalassica | reverse complement strand
GACTCATGCCCCTTACCAGCAATCAAAACAATGTCATTTTTTTGAGCATGCTGAATGGCATAACCAATAGCTTTTTTGCGATCATGTTCAACATACATTTTTGCCGATGACCCACAACCACTGAGAATATCCTTTACTATGCCATTCGATGCTTCTGTTCTTGGATTATCATCCGTTAGAATGACATAATCAGCTAGATTTACAGCTACCTCACCCATGAGTGGGCGCTTACCAATATCTCTATCACCACCACAACCAAACACACACCAAAGTTCTGCTTCTTTTGGAAGATGTTTTTGCAATGTCAATAAGGCCTGTTCCAAGGCATCCGGTGTATGAGCATAATCGACTACAACTAACGCTTGCCCGGCTACTGAATAGGTTTGCATACGTCCAGTAACGGGGTAACACTCATTGATTGCTTGTTCTAGTTGCTCGGCATCTAAGCCTATTGCTGATAAAGCCGCGACCGCAGCCAGAATATTCTCTACATTAAAGCGACCCAACACGGGAAGATTTACGGCAAATGACTCCGAACCAAGCACGGCTGTGAAACTTATACCTTCACTATGATAATGAATTTTATCTGCCATCAAGTCTGCTGCCTTCTCTGTCAGGCTATATTTAATAAGCTGATGATGATTTGTATTGATGTTTATTAATGACTGACCGAATGAATCATCAGCATTAATGACGGCATGCGTGACACTCGCCATATCAAATAAGCGTTTTTTTGCTGCCCCGTAAGCTTCCATTGTTTTGTGGTAGTCGAGGTGGTCTCTACTCAGGTTGGTAAGCACGGCAACATCGATCTCAACATTGTTTAATCGACCCTGCTCTAGAGCATGAGATGAGGCTTCTAAGGCCACATAACGACAACCTTCATGTTTAAATTTAGCTAATAATCGTTGCATAGTAATGGGATCCGGTGTCGTCATACCGGTCATTTCTAAATCAGAAATACGTCCTGCCCCCATCGTTCCAATTACGCCGCAAGCTTGGTGGATACCTTCTAACGCTTGAGCAATAAATTGACTGACCGAGGTTTTCCCATTTGTTCCAGTGATAGCTATTACGTGCATTGACTTTGATGGATAATCAAAGAATTTTGCAGCGATAAGTCCCGCCTTTTCAGCCAGTGCTCTCACTGGATAGCCTGTAACTACGGCCTGCTTTAACATATCAACTTCGTACTGACTGAGAGGCTGATCAGCATCGAATAAAACAGCAAAACAGTCTTTTTCAAGTGCTTGTTGGAGATGCCTTTCTCTATCTGTAGTTTTAGTTGCCAAAGCCACAAAACAGCCACCCGCCACTACACGTCTGCTATCCATACTGATGTCTGTCAATTGACACTCTCGAAGCTGGGTATCATCAACGACTACACCGCTTAATAGCTTGAGTAAGGATTGAGATGTTCTAGTAGCCATCATTTATGTGCTACCTGAACTTGAGTCATGGGTAAATCATCTGGTGCGATATTTAACAATCGCATTGCACCATTCATAACCTCTGCAAACACAGGCGCGGCAACCGCACCGCCGTAGTAAGCCCCTTTAGGTTCATCAATCATTACAACCATAGCTAAACGTGGTGCTGATGATGGAATAATTCCAGCAAAAACGGATTGATAACGGTCATCAGAATAACCACCACTAGTCGCTTTTTTTGCTGTGCCGGTTTTTCCGGCAACATGATAGTTCACTACAGCGGCACGTGTCGCTGTACCACCTGGTTCAACGACTTTATTCATCATGCTCAACACGTCATGCATGATGTCGGCAGAGAATTCACGACGACCACGAGGTATCTTGTCTGTTTTGATAAAGGTGATGGGTTTCAGGATGCCACCATCGGCAAGCACGGTATACGCTCTAGCCAATTGCAGTGCACTCGTCGACAGCCCATAACCATAGCCCAATGTAGCAATATCTATGGTACGCCAAGATTGCGGATCAGGCATTGTTCCCATTGCTTCACCAGGGAAATAAGCCCCTGTGGCTTCACCCAAACCAAAACTAGCAAAGTCATGCCAAAGCTGATCAGGTTCCAGAGACAAAGCAATTTTACTTGCACCAACGTTACTTGATTTTTGAATTAAAGTAGCTAGATCGATTTCACCGTAATCTCTAAAATCCTTTATCGGATGACCACTAACTCGATAAATACCCGGATGGGTATTTATGATGGTTGACGTGTCATAGTTACCTGACTTTATTCCACTGGCAACTGTGAAGGGTTTCACCGTTGATCCGGGTTCAAATAAATCTGTTACAGCACGGTTTCTAAAATCACTTGGTCGCAGACCTGTTCTGTTATTGGGATTGAATGAGGGTTGATTAGCCATAGCCAAGACTTCGCCTGTATGAGTGTCAACCACCACAGCTGTGCCAGATTTAGCTTGATGCTCTTCAACCGCTTTTTTCAAGGCTTGATAGGTCAAATACTGGATACGTAAGTCAATGCTTAGTTGAACATTCTCACCCGCTTTTGCAGGGCTGATCAGTTCACCACCTTCAACGTAATTACCACGGCTGTCTCGCACCATTCGCTGCAAGCCAGGGCGGCCTGTTAACACCGCATCATAGGTCAATTCAAGCCCTTCCTGGCCGACATCATCTACGTTGGTAAAACCAACAATATGCGAAGTAACTTCACCGGCAGGATAGTAACGTTTGTATTCGCGCTGTAATGCCACACCTGAAATACCGAGTTGTTTCACTTGCGATGATAACTCTGGTGTTATGCGTCGCTTAAGGTAAACAAACTCTCGTGATTGGTTCTGAGTAATTTTTTGTTTAATTTGGTTTGAGGTATAGCCCAATAATTTTGCCAATTTAGCAAGACGAGGATCATTAACATCTGCATCTTGAGGATTAATCCAAACTGAATGAACTGGGGTACTAATCGCTAGGGGTTCACCATGACGATCAATGACCATACCTCTATGTGCCACAACAGGTACCTGACGTAAATGCCGCGCATCGCCCTGATGTCTCAAAAAGTCAGGATGAATCACCTGAATATCAGCTAATCGCCAGCATAAAAGACCGACCATGGCTATAAACAAAATACGGACTAAATTCAGACGCCATTGTCCAATTTGTTTGACTGTTTTGCTAGAACGACTCATGGTCTAATCACCACGGTCATTTCTGAACTGGGAACTTGCATATTTAATTTTGTTTTTGCTTGCTGTTCAACACGGTTAGGACTAGCCCACGTGCTTTCTTCAAGTAAGAGGCGTCCCCACTCTTCATTTAATGCATCACGCTGTTTAACTAATTGTTGTAATTGAACAAATTCACTACGGCTAGCATGCTTTATATAGATAGCAGCAACCGCAGAAAATAATACCAATAGAATCATCACTATCACTGGCATATCCATACGAATGTGTTCGAGCAAGGCTTTAATATTCATGCCAGCTTCTCTACGATTCTGAGCACAGCACTGCGCGCTCTTGGGTTTACTGCTAACTCTGCTTCACTGGCCTTAATTGCTTTACCAATAATTTTCACAGTTGGATTCAACTGATCGACTGTCACAGGAAAATGTGCAGGTAAATCATCACCCAATGCTTCATCACGAAAGAACCGTTTCACAATACGATCTTCCAGTGAGTGGAAACTGATGACCGCTAAACGGCCTCCAACGGCTAGGACATCTATTGCCTGTTTTAAGGCACTGCTCAATTCATCTAGCTCGTTATTGATGTGTATACGAATGGCTTGAAATGTGCGTGTTGCAGGATGTTTATGCTTATCTCGAGAAGGACTCGCTTTATCAACCAACGCCGCTAACTGTGTAGTGGTTGTAATAGGTGTGTGTTCTCGGGTTTCACAGATAGCACGTGCAATACGTTTACCGTACCGTTCTTCACCAAGGGTTTTAATTACATCAGCGATAACGTCCATATCTTCCGTTGCTAGCCATTCTGCAGCGCTAATACCGGCATCAGGATTCATCCGCATATCAAGCGGACCTTCTTTCATAAAGCTGAATCCACGACTAGCATCGTCTAATTGAGGCGATGACACGCCAACGTCTAATAAGATGCCATCAATACTTCCCTGCCAAAGTCGCGAATGTACCGCTGAACTCAGTTGTGAAAATGTGCATTGTTCGATACTGAAGCGACTATCTTCTTTTGCAAGTTCATTGGCCGTCGCAATCGCTTGAGGATCACGGTCAAGACCAAGTAAGCGCCCTTGCTCAGATAACTGAGATAGAATAACGCGACTATGCCCACCGCGGCCAAAGGTGGCATCGATATACTTACCATCAGCTTTCACTGATAGGCCGGCAATCGTCTCATTTAACAAGACTGGCAAATGTTCCAAATGGCTTTCTGTCATCATCGTGCCTTATATCGACAGGCTTTCTAATTCAGCCGGTAAAATCTCGCCAAAATCTTCTTCCAAACATTCATCCATTAGTGCATTCCATGTTTGCTCATTCCATAACTCAAATTTGTTACCTTGCCCAATCATCACAACGCTTTTTTCGAGAACGGCAAATTCGCGCAATTTAGCAGGTAATAAAATACGTCCATTACTGTCCATCTCACATTCAGTGGCATAGCCCAGCAACATACGTTTTAGTTTACGAACTTGAGGGTTCAAACTTGGAAGTGCGGCGAGTTTTTCTTCAACTTGCTCCCATTCTGGAAGCGGATAAAGTTGTAGACAGTGATCAGAATGGTCGATGGTGACGACCAATCGGCCCTCACAACAGACGTCAAGATGCTTACGGAACTTGGCTGGAATGGCCATCCGTCCTTTTGCATCCAGATTGAATGTTGCAACACCTCGAAACACTTAACATCCTCAAAAATTATGATCCACGAAGATCCACTTTTCCCCACTTGTCCACACTATAGGAGGGCAAAAGCATGAAGTCAAGCATGAAAATGAAGCAATTCCTCTTTTTATGACAATGACTTAGCGCATTTTTATGAAAGTGGGAGGATTGTGTATTTACCTTTTGAGAAGGAGGTCTTTCTTATCAAAAATCTGGCTTGCGAAGTTAAAGTAGATTCTAGATTATCGGTATAACAGACAAAAAAAATAACCGCCCAAACAATATTAAAAACTGTTTAGAGCGGTTATTTAAATAAAAATTAAGTTGAGACGACCGATAAGCCGGGTTCTGTCGTGGACAATCATTCATCTGGGACTGATGTCACCATCAGCCTCAAGCAACCTACCCAGGAACAGTGCGGGTAGCACATGTCTGCCGAAACAGACGTTCCTCTATTTGGTCTTGCTCCAGGTGGGGTTTACCTTGCCACTTCTGTTACCAGAAGCGCGGTGCGCTCTTACCGCACCCTTTCACCCTTACCGAATAAATCCGGCGGTATACTCTCTGTTGCACTAGCCGTGGGCTCACGCCCCCCAGGCGTTACCTGGCACCTTACCCTGTGGAGCCCGGACTTTCCTCACCGACATTACTATCAGTGCGATTGCCAAGTCATCTCAGGGGCGTATTCTACCTAATCGTTAATCTTTCTGCTGTAATTTCAATGCAAGCTGATAGGCCTCATTTTTACTACCGCCAGTAATGCTAGCTACAATAGCAGCGGCTTTTTTCACCGGCAGCTCGGTAAGCAATAACCCTAGCAGACGAGACATCTCTTGCTCATCAGCCGTGACCTCCGTATTAGTACCTTCTATCAACAAAACACATTCACCTCGTTGCTGATTTTCATCTCTGCTAACCCAATCTGTCAGCTCAGCTAATGATGATGTTTGGATTGTTTCATGAAGTTTTGTCAATTCTCTAGCAAGACACGCTCTGCGTTCATCCCCAAAAATGATTTTCGCTTCATTTAACGCCGCTAATAAACGGCGCGGACTTTCGTAAAAAATCAATGTTCGAGTATCAGACTTCAAGGTCTCAAACACCTGTCGGCGTGCTGATGATTTAGAGGGCAAAAAACCCTCAAAACTAAAACGGTCTGATGCTAATCCAGAAGCAGATAACGCGGCGATCAAAGCACAACTCCCAGGAATGGGAACAACACAAATACCCGCATCACGAACGGTTGTCACAAATCGATAACCTGGGTCGCTGATTAACGGAGTACCCGCATCACTAATCAGTGCTATAGACTCACCAGCGAGTAAACGCTTACATAGCAACTCACTTCGCTGTTGCTCATTGTGCTCATGAAGTGAAATGGTTTGGGTGCTGATGGAGTAATGCTGTAGTAAATACTTGCTGTGACGAGTATCTTCAGCCGCAATTAAATCTACCTCGTTTAAGGTTTCAATCGCTCGCTGAGACAAGTCAGACAAATTACCAATTGGTGTAGCCACTATGAACAATTGACCTGCTTGGGGTGATGTCACTTTTTATCCTTAAATATTTAATGCCATGTGGTCGTAATATACGCGAACAGGTAATATGATGCCTCCAAGACAATTAAGATATCGACATCCTATGCTCCTGAAACACCGATTGTGGCTTACAACGATTACTTTACTAATGCTCAGTGCTTGTCAGCCTGGCACAGGAACAATACCAGTAACCAAGCCGATTCAAGTTGAAACACTTTCATCAGAGCTGTCGGGTGACTATCAGCTTGCCGGAGAACAATATTTACAGTTGGCAACAGAGCATGAAGGCGCAGAACAAGCGGCTTACTATCTAAAAGCAGCGTCGATGTTTTGGCGTGAAGGTGCTGCTAAAGATAGTCAGGCAGCCTTAGATAAAATCAATAAGACCTTATTAGCGAGTTCACAACGAAATCAAGCTGCATTGATCGCCGCTAACATTGCTTTATTTAATGCAGATGGGCAATCAGCACTTGATGCCTTAGCCATAACTAATGAAAAAAACTTATCTGCTACTGACAACAAAAATTACCTTCAGTTGAAAGCTGATGCATATGCGCTCACAGGAAATTGGTTAGAAGCAGCAAATACCCATCTGGCATTAGAAAAAATACTGACTGATGAAACCGCTTTAGCCAATAACCGTGAAGCACTATGGCAATCGTTGCTGCAAATGACACCTCAGGCATTGGATTTATTTAATCCTGGTTACCCGCCGAGTGAAGATAGTGGATGGTTTGCCCTCGCATACAACATCAAAGCCTATCAATCCAATCCAGAAGTGCTTCAAGTAGCTTTGGAAGACTGGGCTAGAACATACCCAAATCATCCAGCCGATCCGGCAATTTACAAACAAACACTCGAAGCCGGTACATTCATACCTAAAGATGTGGATGATATCGCTGTATTACTCCCAACGACAGGACCGTTTGTCGAAGCCGCAGCGGCGGTAAAAGAAGCCATCATTGCAGCACATTTTGCGAGTAACTCAACAGCGCAATTAGAGTTTTATGCCATAGTGCTTCACGGTTATTGGCTAAAGCGGTTTCATCAGTCAGTATTTTTTCTAATGCCAGATGGGTATTTGCTGCTTCTAACCAATTTCCTGTGAGCGCATAAGCATCAGCTTTCAACTGAAGGTAATTTTTGTTGTCAGTAGCAGATAAGTTTTTTTCATTAGTTATGGCTAAGGCATCAAGTGCTGATTGCCCATCTGCATTAAATAAAGCAATGT
>DRHY01000247.1 GCA_011052985.1 Methylophaga thalassica | reverse complement strand
CATCGGTGCATTCGATGGTGCAGCGACTGGCGGTGCTTTTGGTGCCGCAGAAAAATCCCCTAGATAAGGGCCGCCACTGATATTCATTGGCACATCAATCGCCGGCACATCCATTTGTGGTGTTGGTGCATCAGGCTTATCTGGCTGCGAAGAAGGTGTTTCTGGCGTTGGTGGTGGCTCTTCCGGTGGCGGTGGCTTCTTAGGGAGCTCTCGCTTTTTTGTCTCAGGCTCAGCTTCTTCGCGTTTTAATCTCACGAAATCCAACATTCTGATTTCTTCTAATGAGCGCTTATCAACACTTTGGCTGTTTGTCATATTTTGCATCAACACAAACAAACCAAAATTTACCACTACCGCAAGAAGAATACCGATAAAGAGTCTCATAAAAAGGTGTTTACTCTCTCTCAGCCGCGATTGAGACATTAGCAACGCCGGCAAGCCTCGCTTGATCCATCACTTCAATAAGCAGCCCCGTTTTGGCTTCTTCATCCGCCAAAATAATCACTGATCCCTCAGGGTTTTCAGCATGCATACGCTCAACATTCGCTCGCACCGCACGTCGATCAATTTGGCGTTTGTCCATCCAGATTTCCCCATTGGGTGTAATGGAAATCAAAATGTTCGCGCGTTCTTTTTTGACCGCAGTTGTCGCTGATGGGCGACTAACGTCAACGCCAGTTTCTTTTACAAAGGAGCTGGTTACGATAAAAAATATCAACAGAATAAAAACCATGTCGATAAGTGGCGTCATATTGATATCAGCGATGCCACCACTTTGGCGACGTGAATGTCGATTTCTCATCTTTTTTCCCTATTCGTGTCGCAAAGCATCGGCAACACGGTCTACTTCACGTGTTGTTCGCTGTGATAATTGGGTACTGAAGTACAGGCCTGACAATGCCGTTAACAAGCCTCCCATTGTGGTAATCAAGGCAATGGATATACCACCAGCCATACCTCGCGCGTTGCCCGTACCAAAGACGGTCATTACATCAAAGGTTTGAATCATGCCATCTACAGTGCCTAGTAATCCCAACATAGGTAAAGCGACCGTTAATGTTCGAATAATCATCATGTAACGCTGCAAAGCTACTCGGCTCTCAGCAATCAGACCTTGACGAATCTGCTGGGCAAACCAGCTAGTGCGATCCTGTCTTTGTTGCCAAGTTTCAATCCAACTTTTGACTTGCTTTGGATGATAAAAAAACACGTAAATGTAGCGCTCGATAATTAATGACCACATCACAATCGACGTCAATAAAATGATCCATAAAACAGCCCCCCCACTCTCAAGCAGTAACTGAACTTGGAATAGATTATCAGACAGACTGAACATGCTGCTTTTCCGCATTCCTAGCAACGATAGCGGCACTTTCTTCGTCAAGAATTTGAATCAAACGATTCGACTTACTCGATAAACCACTATGAATTAGCAGTAAAGGTATCGCCACAGCAAGACCTAATTCTGTAGTAACAAGAGCTTGTGAGATACCACCCGACATCAGCTTTGGATCACCGGTGCCAAATAATGTGATTGACTGAAAGGTTTCAATCATCCCTGAAACGGTACCTAGTAGCCCCAACATGGGGGCAATAGCCGCTAAAATTGCCAGCGTCATTAAACCACGCTCTAACTTTGGCATTTCTCGCAGAATAGCCTCATCCAGCTTCAATGATAGGGTTTCTACATCTTGTGCCAGTTTGTCGCTGTAGACTGACAAAATACGACCCAGAGGGTTTTTCTGACTAAGTTCTGTCTGTTTCTGCTGCTTGGCCACACCCAGCCCTGTTTTACTTAAAAATAAGAATTGAAACAAAGCAACCAAGACACCAATCGCACCGAGAATCAAAATGATATAGCCAATCCAGCCGCCCTGTTGAATTCGCTCTTTAAGAGTTGGGGTCTGCACCAATAAGGCCATAATTGCACCTCGCGTCGGATCAATCACTGTCGGCATAAACTCACTAGGCTTGGCTTCGGCAAAGTCTTCGACCACTTGGCGAAGGCGATCAACTGGTTGTCGAGCCAACTCGACTAAATTGCCCGTCTCTGGTAAGTAACGGAGAAATAATCCATCGCTGAAGGCGGTAAAGACACCGATACGCGTTACTTTTTTATCTTCTACATTGCCACTTGTCGTAATGACTGGCGTGGTAAAAGTCTCGACTTTCCCTGATGCCGTCATTTCTTCTTGTAAACTCAACCAAAGCTGACGAAGCTCTTCAATAGTGGGTTGTTTTTTACTCTCGGCTAATTCTGTTAAAAAATCGACACGCTGAGGGGACTCAGCACTAACCATCGAACTTTCAAGAACGGCACGACTATCATTAGCCACTTGGCGTACAGTGCCAAAAAGCTCACCCAATGAACCTGATTTTTCGTCTAATAAAGCTTGCTGCTCTGCTAACTGCTTTTCTTGTTCATTAAAGCGTGCATTGAGTTCTTTTGTGCGTTTATCCTCAGCCACTAATTCTGCATTTGCTTCAGCCAGCAATGAAGCTTGCTGCTCATTAGCAGCTATAAAGTCAGCCTCTCGCTGCGTGTTTTGCTGTTGTTCGATGACCCGTTCTTTTTTTACCTGTTCAAGAAGTTGATCCAGGTCCTTTGGCGTCTCAGCTGCAACATTCTGCGCAGCCATGATTAGCATTGTCGATAAGATGAGTAACTGTTTCATGGCTGTTCTCCTTCTGTTTTAACCGGCAACACCAGTAAATCAGGAGGTAATTGCTTACGCGCTACTTTCAACCCATCAGATATGGCTTGTAGATAGTCATCTGAAAGGACAACCCACTGTTTAGCATCGTTATCCCATACACCAGCGTCTCTGCCGTCTAGTGTTAAGTAATAGAGACTAACGCGTCCAATGCGTAAAAACTCTACTGAACGACTATCACTATCCTGTTTTAAATCGGCTTGATAGGCTTCAATGGTTCGTCCATATTCGGTTTCGACTTGGTATGCCTCCATTATGCGACGGTATTTTTCAGCCAAACTCACATCAGCACGCCCCATCATGTCTTTTAGGGCATCAATGCGAGACTGACGTTCTTGCTTTAGGAAGGGGACGTCAAGTGTGACAAATTGTTCTAAAACACTGACCATCTTCAACATTAGAGGAACGATATCGTGTTGGGTCGTTTCGATATTTTCCAACTGTTGTGAAATAGAGGCCATTTCATCCTGCTGCGACGACACGAGTGACTCTAGCTGGTCGTTATAAGCCTGCAGGCTCTGCTTTTGTCTCAATACACTACGATATTCAGACAACATTTCATTCGTTTCATCTGATAATTTATCGATTTTTTTCTGTGAGGCTTGTGCCGCTAAATCCGTGCTCACTTGAGTATCAATAGCTTGGTCTAACGCACCTGCGTTTGCCACAATTGGAAGAGCGAGAAAAAAAGCCCATCGCCAAGCACGTTTAACTGTCTGCTTAGGGTGCATAAATTACAAATCCCATTATTGCCGTTCTGACGGCAGTGAAACAAAGAACGTCATCTTAACAAGAGATCAGCGAGGGGGAAATGCTTAAGAATGATTATTGTTTACTTTTATGACTATGAAGACAGACTTGCAGTTGAAATAAGGGATTTAACCTTGTTTTGGTGCAACGTGTAGGCAAATACCCTAAGTTTATCAGTCACCATCGACTAGTTATCGGGTGGTCTGCGGGTAGATAGTGTGTTTATTGCAGACAAAAAAAAGCCAAGTACAATGTACTTGGCTAAACCTTCATAGAAGGAGAGAGAAATATAAGACTATAGAAGCTGAAATTTCTATAAACTTGAGATACATATTACAAATCATTAGTTGTTTGCAAATGAGCGACTTATCCTAATAAATCAGGAAGTTGTTCCTTTTACTCTCATACCTTCTTAATTCAATATGTTATGACGAAATACCATGACTGATGGCAAAGCGCATTAACTCTGCTGTTTTGCTGATATCAAGCTTACTTTTTATCTGCGTCAAGTTGTTTGCAACCGTTTTGTAACTAATACCTAAAACTTCAGAAATTTCCGTCATACTCTTACCTTCACCCAGTAAACGAAGAATTTCGAGCTCTCGACGCGACAAATCACTCAATGCACTGGTGCCAGAGTCAATATTTAACATCGCCAATTGCTGTGCCATATCTGGACTTAGGTATATTTTGCCATCGAGCACTTTACTGACAGCTTCGACCAAGTGATCGGCGGCATTATTTTTAGTGATGTAACCGCGTGCACCTGACTGCATTGCCCTAGATGCAAAAACGGGATCTTCATGCATACTAAACATCAGTACTTTGGCATCCTCTTTGTTGGCGCGAATACGTCTTAGGACCTCTAAGCCGCCTACCCCTGGCAATGTAATATCGAGTAGCACCATGTCAGGGTGAGTTTCTTGAAATAAACGGTAGCCTTCTTCACCGGTTTCAGCTTCTACAACATTCGCTGTTGGAATTTGTTGAATTAGCTGACGACAGCCCGCTCTTACGATGGGATGATCATCAACGACCAAAATGGTTAATTCCTGTTTCATTTATTTATTTCACCTTTTAATGGAATGAGCACACGAACTTGTAGACCGCGCCCCTCTTCTGTATCGAATGCAATACGACCGCCTAAAGCAGATACTCGCTCGCGCATGCCGATTAAACCAAACCCTTTTACTAAGTTCGCATCGAGACCTTTACCGTCATCAGTTACCGTGACTTTTATTGCCTCATTTTCACGTCTGACTTCTACTTTGACATGGCTTGCCTTGGCGTGTCTTACACAGTTGGTTGTACATTCTTGTACTAAACGGTAGATCGTCACTTGAAGCGTGTCGGGTAGATGTTCGATATCACCGACAAAATCCCATTCCCAATCGATCTCTGGTTGCCTGTCGCGCCAATTATGCAACATATCGCGCAAGGCTTCAGTTAAGCCCAAATCATCTAGTGTCATCGGTCTCAGTCGACTAAGCATTTTACGGACAAGTGACTGAATATGTGTGGTGATGGTTTTCACCGAGTCCACTTTTTCTTCAATCTCAATTAAGTGGTGTTCACTAGCAACCCGTTCTATTTCACCTAAATCAACTCGAATACCAAACAAACAAGGTGCTAACTCATCATGAAGCTCACGCGCTAAATCGCGCTGCTGTGACTCTTGCAAACTCAACATATTGCCCGCAAGCGCATGATTTTCGACCATTGTTTTTTCAAGCACGCTGGCCATGTGATTAAAACGAATCTGTATGGGGTGAAGTTCTTTAACCGCACTACTTTCAACCCGAGCAGTAAAATCACCTTGCTCTAAATGCCCCAAGGCATCGGATAGCTCAGACAACGGACGCAGACCTTGTCTTAAAGCCAAATAAATCAAGGCCAATATGAGTAACAGAAAAAATAATCCTAACCAAAACAAAGTTTGAATATCTTGCCAGACCTCGGTGACTTCATCGCTTGGATCCGCTTCAACAACTAAATAACCATAGGACTTGCTGCCTTTAGTAATTAGTCGTCGGAATGCAACAGCCTCGGGTTCCATCATGCGAATAAACCAATCAGGCGCTTCTGGTTTGTTAAAAAAACCGGTCTGATCTTCTTGCCCAATCAGCGGTTCACCATGCATATCTTCAAACCATGCTCGGATATGTCGCGTGTGGCGAACACTATCAACAATAAGTGTCAGCCGTTCACTGAGATCATTAGAAAAGCGCAAAGTAGGTAACGCATTTACCAATAAGCCTTTAGCAAGCTGTGTACTCGATGCCATTTCTTGGGCAAGGGCTAATCTGGCGTTTTGCACCATGAAATAGCCTGCTGCGGCAAAGTTAATCAGCAAAATGATGCTGACTATAATCAGTAATCGAAGTTTTAAACTCATAATCGGCAGGAAGAATGGCTGAGATAAGTTAGAATTATCGCACAGTTAATACGGAGACTATTAGGAAACGGTATGCAAAATAATCACGACTTGTTCCAACAGGCCCAAAAACATATTCCTGGTGGTGTGAATTCACCCGTTCGCGCATTTAAAGGCGTCGGCGGTGATCCTATCTTTTTCCGCGAAGGAAAAGGCGCTTGGATAACCGATGCTTCTGGCAAAAAATATGTCGACTATATCGGTTCATGGGGGCCGATGATTGTTGGTCATGCACATGAAGACGTCCTCAATGCGGTAAAAGAAGCCGTGAATCATGGCCTTGGTTTCGGTGCTCCCACTGAAATTGAAACCACAATGGCAGATTTAGTGTGCGATATCGTACCGTCAATGGACTATGTACGTATGGTGAGCTCAGGTACAGAAGCCACCATGAGCGCTATCAGACTGGCGCGAGGCTATACTGGTCGCGATAAGATTGTGAAGTTTGAAGGTAATTATCATGGTCATGCCGATTCACTGCTGGTTAAGGCAGGCTCTGGCGCATTAACCCTTGGCGTCCCCTCCTCAGCTGGCGTGCCTGCCTCCTTAGCCGAGCATACTCTGACACTTCGTTATAATGATCTTGAATCAGTGAGACAGTGCTTTGAAGAAGTGGGTGAGAAAATAGCCTGCATCATCATCGAACCTGTCGCAGGCAATATGAATTGCATTCCTCCTGTCCCTGGCTTTTTAGAGGGCCTACGTGAAATTTGTGACCAGTATGGCAGTGTGTTGATTTTTGATGAGGTGATGACAGGTTTCCGCGTTGCGCTTGGTGGTGCTCAAGCTCACTATAACGTGGAGCCAGACTTGACCACATTTGGCAAAATTATTGGTGGCGGCCTACCTGTTGGTGCCTTTGGCGGCAAACGCAAAGTCATGGAATACATCGCACCGCTGGGACCGGTTTATCAAGCAGGCACCTTGTCCGGTAACCCAATTTCAATGGCGGCGGGCATCACTACATTGAAATTAATTCAACAACCAGGCTTTCACGAAGCACTCGCAAGAAATACCAAAACATTAGTAGATGGTCTGCAACGTTTAGCTGATGAAGCCGGCATTCCAATGACGACCAATCAGGTTGGCGGCATGTTTGGCTTGTTCTTCACAGAAGAAAAGCAGGTCAACTTCTACGAACAAGTAGTCGCCTGTGATCAAGAGCGCTTCAAAAAGTTCTTTCATCTAATGTTAGATAATGGTGTCTATTTAGCGCCTTCAGCTTTTGAAGCTGGATTCACCTCAGCCGCGCATGGTGATGCTGAAATTCAGCATACCTTGAATGCGGCTAAGATTGCTTTCGCCGCCTTATAAATAAAGACTGTTCATTACCGAATTAAAGTCATATCACTCCACTATGGAGTGGTATGGCTTGGTACTGTTACACTAAAGCCTCTATTTTCTCAGCACCTAAGATATTGAATTAATTATGAATACTCTCTACTGGCATGACTACGAGACTTCGGGTATTGATCCGCGTTACGACAGACCATTGCAGTTTGCTGGTATTCGTACGGATGAGGATCTCAATATCATCGGTGAGCCGTTAATGATTTATTGCAAACCGGCTGATGACTTTTTACCACATCCACAAGCATCCTTAATCACCGGTATTACGCCTCAAAAAGCACTCACTGAGGGACTTACTGAAGCCGCGTTTATGGCACGTATCCATGCTGAACTGGCGGAACCTGGCACCTGTGGCGTTGGCTATAACAGTCTGCGTTTCGATGATGAATTCACTCGCTTCAGCTTGTTTCGTAATTTTTACGATGCCTACGCGCGTGAATGGCAGAATGGTAATTCCCGTTGGGATATTATCGATATGGTTCGTTTGACTCGAGCCTTACGACCTGATGGTATCAATTGGCCGGATAGAGAAGACGGTAAACCAAGCTTTCGTTTAGAAGATTTAACGGCTGCCAATAATATTGAACACAGTGGTGCCCATGATGCCTTAGCCGATGTTTATGCGACGATTGCTATAGCAAAATTAATTAAAACAACACAGCCCAAGTTGTATGACTACGTCTACCAACATCGACGTAAAAATGACACAGCTCCCTTATTAAATATTCGAGATCGGACACCGGTTATTCATGTTTCACGTATGTATCCAAGTGAGTATTGTGGTAGCGCAATGGTGGTACCACTAGCCAAAGATCCGACTAATAACAATGGCGTTATCGTTTACGACTGTCGCTATGATCCGACAGATTTGATTAATCTTGATGCTGATACTCTTAAGATACATTTATTCACGCCGACAGCGGACTTACCTGATGGTGTAACACGACCAGCACTGAAAACATTACACATCAATAAATGTCCTGTTGTCGTGCCTGAAAAAACATTGGACCAGGCCGCCGCCGATCGCTTGCATATTGATCGCGACTTACATCTTCATCATCGTGACATGCTGCTGGCTGCTGAGGGACTGACAGAAAAACTCAATGAGATCTTTGCAGCAAAAACTTTTGATAAAGTGACAGACCCTGATGCCAGTTTATACAGCGGTGGTTTCTTTAGTGACGCGGACAAACGAAAAATGGACGTCATTCGAAGTGCTGAACCAGACATGTTAAATACCCTGTCGGTGCCTTTTGAAGATAATCGTCTCGCAGAAATGTTATTTCGCTATCGTGCCCGAAACTGGCCAGACAGTCTTTCACCTGCAGAACAAGAACAATGGTTACACTACCGTCAACAACGTTTGGCGGATAATGCACCTGAACATATACTCAACTTTGCTCGTTTTAATGAGGCTATCACAACGTGTTTGGAACAGCCTTTATCTGATGAACAACAACAGGTATTGGAAGCCTTGTCTGATTACGCACTGTCTCTTGAAACCGAATTAATGCCTGCGGATTAATACTAGATGGCAACCCAACACGCAGATATTGTTCTGACTACTCTCAATGCTCGATATATGCACTCCGCATTCGGCTTACGTTATTTAATGGCCAACCTAAATGAGCTTGAATCATCTGCTAGCCTGATTGAGTTTACTATCCAAGAACAAGCGCTGAATATTGCTGAAAAGCTACTGGCCTATCAGCCAAAAATTATCGGCTTTAGTGTCTATATCTGGAATGTAAGAGAAATCACTGACATCGTCACCCTAATAAAGCAGATTTCGCCTGAAATTAAGATTATTTTAGGTGGGCCTGAGGTAGGCCATTATCCCGATGTACCGACAGTCTGTGACCTTGCTGATTATGTTATCAGTGGCCCTGGAGAAAAGAGCTTCAGGGAACTAAGCCAACAGCTCTTATCCAATAATCGCCCAGAGCAAAAATACATTGACGGTGAAGGCACCCCACTCGACCAACTCACTATGCCTTATCATTTATATGACAATGACGATATTCGTAATCGGCTGATATACGTTGAAGCATCTCGAGGTTGTCCCTTTAAATGTGAGTTTTGTTTATCCGCTTTAGATAAGTCGGCTACCGCCTTTCCGCTAGAAAATTTTCTTACTGAAATGGATGCCTTATGGCAACGTGGTGTACGGAATTTCAAATTCATTGACCGCACATTCAATCTTAAAGTCAGCACAAGTGTCCGTATCTTAGAATTTTTCTTGGAACGCATGAGCGATGACTTATATCTCCACTTTGAAGTCATCCCCGATAACTTGCCTGACAAACTCAAAGAAATTCTAAAACAATTCCCAGCTAACAGCCTGCAATTTGAAATTGGGGTACAAACATTTGATAGTGACATTCAGACGCTGATAAGTCGCAAACAAAACAATGACAAAACCCGTGAAAATATTGCTTGGCTAAGAGAGCATACTGGTGCTCATCTGCACACAGATCTCATCTTTGGTTTACCCAGTGACAGCCTTGATAACTTTGCTGATAGTTTTAATCAATTAGTTGCATTAAACCCACATGAAATTCAATTAGGTATCTTAAAACGGTTACGTGGCGCACCACTGAATCGCCATATTGAACCCTATGGCCTTAATTACAATCCGCAAGCCCCCTACAATATTCTGTCGACCAATAGCGTTGATTTTATGACCATGCAGCGCGTTAATCGCTTTGCTCGGTTCTGGGATATGATTGCTAACTCTGGACGTTTTTTAAATACACTGCCCATGATTCTAGGGGATAATCCTTTCGATCGCTTTATGCAGTTATCAGATCGTTTATATGACCTAAGTGGCAGTACCTGGAAAATTGCCCTGAAACGTTTATTTGAGTTGCTGTTTGTGGTGACAACAGAAGATTTTGGTATCGATGCCAATTTAATCAAAGCGCATCTGAAACTGGACTATGCACGTGCTGGTGTAAAAGGTTTGCCTGATTACGAAGCGCTGCCTAGCCTAAATAAAACAGCAAAAGTGGGTGTAGCCAATAAACGCCAACGCTCCCATGCTTAATCCCCCTTCATCCACATAGTTTCACCATAGTCATCACTAAAAAGTTGGCTGATATATTAAGCCATGTAGAATACTCACTATGACTGATTCCACCAGCCCTAAAAAACCGATACCGAGCCCATGCCTGCGTAAATGCTGCTTAGATGCGAGAGACGTGTGTATGGGATGTTATCGGCAGATTGATGAAATCACTGGTTGGGCAGCAATGTCAGAAATAGAAAAGTTAGCGACTCTTGAACGCTGCAATGAGCGAAGACGACTTAGACTAGCCAATAAGAAGAAGTTACACAATCCATTTTGAGATCGTTCTGAAGTGCGGGTGTTGTGCATCTTTCAACCACTCAAAGACGAGTGATTCAACATTAGTAATAATGACGCCAGCCTGTCTTAAACGACTCACTGCATTTTGATGATTGAGTGAATTTCGCGAGCAAATGGCATCCTCTAAGACAAACACCTGATATCCACGGCTCAGTAAATCTATGGCTGTTTGAGTAATACAGATATGACTTTCCATGCCTGCTAAATAGATTTGCTGACGCCCTGACTTCTGAAGCAACTGTCCTACTTTTTCAACTTGGCTAGCTGAAAATTTAGTTTTTTCGATAACCGATGTATTGCTCGGCAAATGTTCTGTTATCGTTGAATTAGTTGCACCTAACCCCTTTGGGTATTGTTCTGTCACAATCACTGGAACAGATAACAAGTCAGCGCTTTGCAATAGTGTTTTAACGGACTTTACGATAGTGATCTTATCGACTTCTGGCATTGCAGACAGCAGCCGATCTTGAATATCAACTACCATCAGAATGCCATTATCTGCAGCGGCTGTAGCCGTATACGAGGTCACTTATGATTTACCCAACCAGCTATTGATTTCAACTAAATCATTTACGCTGATAATGCCTGCCGCTTGTTTCAAACGTAAGGTATTTAGAATGTAGTCATAACGAGAACGAGCATAGTCTCGACGCGCACTGAATAAATTACGACGTGCGTTTAAGACATCTACCGTAGTACGCGTACCTACATCATAGCCTGCTTGTGTTGATTCAAGTGCTTTTTCATTGGAAACAACCGCTTGTTTTAATGCTTTCACACGACTAATGCCTGACATGACCCCATTGTATGACACTCTAGTTTGACGAGTCACTGAACGACGCTGCTGTTCTTCTGTTTGCATCGTTTGATCTAAACGATACTCAGCCTCACGTGTACGTGATGACACGGCGCCGCCCGAGTAAATAGGCAAATTAAATTCTAAACCGATACTTTCATTATCACTTTGAGTACGACCATTTACGCTAACACCACCGGAACTATACGATTTCTGAGCCACGATGCCTAAGCTGGGGTAATGACCGCTTTTTTGGAGTTCAATCGTCTGTTTCGCTTGCTCAACATTAATTTTCGCTAACTGTAATGATGGATTTTGGATCAGTGCAGTGTTACTCCATTCATTAATGTCAGCAGGTTCTGGCGTGACTAACGGTGATTCACCATACAGTCCTAATAAATTATCAATGTACTCGCCAGACGTTTCACGTAGCTGCTCTTCCGCATTAGCAAGATCATTCTCAGCTTGAATGACAGTGGCATTAGCCAAATCATATGCTGCTTGAGACTCGGTCACATCAGTAATAGTGGCAATGCCTACATCAAAGCGTTGTTGCGTTTGTTCAAGCTGTTTTGCAATAGCTTCTCGTTCTGCAATCGCAAAAGTAAGATCATCTTGAGCACCTAACACGCCAAAGTAGCGCTCTGAAACACGTGTAACTAAAGCTTGCTCAGCCGTTGTATAACTGGCATCTGCTGCTTTTTGTGAGATCTCAGCTTGTGTCTTTTGAACAAAATTCTCACGGTTATAAACTGACTGCGTCAAACTCAAACTATAGCCATGGCTGACTGAGTCGGTATTTGTTGAAAAGTTTCTAGATGAAGAATCCAACCAAGTTTTGGTCTTGTTCGCACTTAACCCAATTTGCGGCAAGAAATTAGCAATAGCTTGATCATCCAGTTCACCAACAGCTTGGCGCGAAGCTGCCTCACCCAATAACTGAGGATCGCTATTTAAAGAGAGCTTAAATACATCAAGTAAGTCCTCAGACCATGCTGAGTTTGAAAATACAACTGAGGCTAACAATGCACTAAAGGCAAGTTTTTTCATTGTCCTTCCTTAAGGAATAAATCTTAATTTGATAACTGATTTTTTAGTAAGTAGACATGGTGGTATCGACTTCTGCCGCCCAACTATTCATACCACCATCTAAATTGATAACATTGCTAAACCCGACGTGTTCCAAAAACTGACCAACTTGTGCACTTCTTTTGCCACTGCGGCAGATAAGAACGACAGGCTTATCTTTATTAGGGCCAAGCTCTTCAAGTTGTGATGGAATCTCATTCATTGGAATATGAATGGCCCCTTCAATCATGCCATGAACCAGCTCATTCGCTTCTCTGACGTCTATCATTACAGGATTAACATCACTTAGCAGCATCGTACTAAATTCCGTTGCGGTCATATTTTTCATGTGTCTACTCTAGATTTAAAATTCAAATAGTGCTGTTGGTTCCGCATGAATAAGGTAAGGAATTACCGTTTCAAACAGTATTTCAGTTTCCCATTCACGCTCAGTTGTTCGTGTGACTAACTGGACTGACATGGCAGGCGGATAACCTGTTACAGCCAATAATTTGCCATTGATGGTCAATTGCTGAAGCAACTGATCAGGTATATTCACGCAGGCCGCTGTGAGTACAATAATATCAATCCGATGTCCTAATGCCCATCCTTTAGAAGCATCCCCAACTATCAGCGATACATTGTCTATATCAAATGCTGACAAACGCTGCTTAGCTAGTTCAGATAGCTCAGTGTAATATTCAACAGAGATAACATCTTTGGCTAGAGTCGCTAATAATGCGGTGAAATAACCCGACCCCGTGCCAATCTCTAATACCGACTGCTCTTGTTTTATACCCAGAATTTGAAGAAAGCGCCCTTCATGAGTGGGTGATAGCATAGATTGCTCGAATCCAATCGGTAACATTGTGTCGCTATATGCTAACGCTTTGTATTCTTCATCAACAAAGTGTTCTCTGGGGAGATTCATCATGGCATTTAATACAGCATCATCCAACACGTGATTGGGCCTAACTTGTTGAATTACCATGTTGGAGTGAGCGTTATCAAGCTTTGACACTATTGCACCTTCACTAGATGTGGCTTGCTAGTCGAGTAAGGATAAGTGCTTTTTTGTGTAGCTGCAACTTCGTATCATGACGACAAATGATTGTGGGCAATGTATGCAAAGGTATTGTAAATGCAGTCATGATATCTGCCAGCATCTATCCTGCTATCTTCTTGAGAACATTTATTTTTTGCCACTTATACGATGAAACAAGGGTTCATGCACAGATTCACGTGAAAAACGCCAACAAGCTATTCCAATCGCAAATGCAGAGAACAGAACGAGTACCGTTATGTCAGTGACAATGGAGAAATCCGTATTCGAATTTGGCACTACATGTTTCATTAGATCCACGCCGTAACTAAATGGATTTACTAATACAATGTATTTCAAAATCTCGGGTAATTGGCTGACGGGATAAAGTGCACCGCTAAGAAAAAATACAGGGAAAATAAAGAAATTCATTATGACGGCAAAGTTATCCAGCGTTTTCGACCATGCTGCTATCAAACCACCAATTGCAGCACAACATATCGCGGTGACAAAAGCAGGGATTAGCATCAACAAGGCAATACCCGCATCCACCAGTCCAATCAGGCTAAGAATGATCAGCAACAAAATCGCCTGCACCATCGCCGTTATCGTCGCCGCAATTAATTTAGCAATCACAATCCAATAATGCTCGATTGGTGCAATTAACATCATTCGCATCACACCAAATTCCTTATCGTAAACCAAGGTGAGAGCAGATAATAATGCGGCAAATAATAAAGTCATTGCCACAATGCCTGGCACTAAGAACTGTAAATAGCCTTCTTGTTGTTGCTCATGCAACATACTGCCGACCCCGGATCCTATGACTAATAACCATATTAGGGGTCTAACCATTGAGCTAATT
>DRHY01000246.1 GCA_011052985.1 Methylophaga thalassica | reverse complement strand
ATTGAGTTGAGAAACCACTAATTTCACCATCTAAAGAACGCATTTGCGTATCAAAGACTATCGGCAAACTTTCATCCGTAAAGCGTGAGCTGGCCTCTTTTATTTTCACCTGTCCAATCGATATTTTATACGGATTTGCAGACTCTTCTGACGCTACCTTTTTCTGCTTTGGTGATGTCTGCTCAGCTTGTTCTTTGACCAGCATTCTCAGATTAGTCACACCGTCTTTATTAATAAAAATACGGGTATACAACTTATTCACTTCAATATCAGAAATAGCCAAGTCTTTATTTTGTAATGAAAAATCAATGGTTTTCAGTGCTAATTTATCAATCGCAAACAATTTTTCATTCAGCGTTTGATTATCAAGCTGCAAGGCAGATAAAGCGAGGTCACCTTTTACTAACAAGGCATCCTCTTTATCACTTTTTATTGCGGCTTTTGCATCCAACTTACCCTCTTTCAATTCAACCAAGGCAAATTCACTGAGATACGGTTGCAGTGGTTTCAGTGATAATTGATTGATTTGACTATCTGCGTTCACTGACACATTGGGGAATAACTGCAGATTACCCGAAGCGCTGACTTCCCCACCTGTACTCAGTTTAATCTCACTACTGAAGGGCATTGCCTGATCATCTGCTAAGCTAAAATTCTTCAGGTTAGCAGCAAGTGTTAAAGAGAGTTTAGAAGGCAATTCGGGCTGTTGATCATCAATAGCTAAATCGACATTATTCAGTGCCATTTCTGAAATAGTTAGGCCAAATGCGGGTGCTGACGTGTCTGCTTCGGCTTTGTCATTGGCCGTTTTGGGAATAGCGTCAACTAACTGCAGCCAATTAATCTGTCCTTGTTTGTTTCGCTTGGCTGACAATGATGTATCCGTGATGGCTATCTTCTCAAGCGTCAATTGATTTTCTGGAAACCTGTAGTGACCGCCAGCTACTTCTAGTCTGCCATTAGATAGTAAGGCTGTTGCATCACCTGGTTGAAACACATCAAGTTTTGACAGAGTGATAGCAGTATTTTTTATATCAATATTGGGCTCTATGGCCGATAACCGAATGTCATAATCCAACTTTACATCCAAATGGCCACTTTTTAACTCAACCGGCAACTGCGCTTTAAAATATTGATAAGGTGTTTGCAGGTTAAATTCTGATAGGCTTAGCCGACCACTCATAAATAACGGTGACAACGATAACTCTCCATCAAGCTTGAGCTTAGCCTTTTCACCTAGGCCGACTAAAAGTGAGTTCTGAGCGTTACTGTCAGCTTTAGTTGTAAAGTTATTAAGCTGAAAATTGATGGGCGTCAGCACGGTCTCAAAACTGTCAGCAGGTACCTTATCAAGATAGTGAAACAGGCCATTTTTGTAGTCAGCATGCTCAATAGCAATGTTAAAAAATGGCGCTTCTTCACTTTTTTCAGCTGCTTTAGCAGTGTCTGATGTTTCATTATCCTCGACAGCAGAATCGTTCCAGGCATTCGCTAAGCGAATCAATGTGTTATCTGTTGTTGTATAACGGCGAAAATGAATATCAGCAGACGCTATCTCAATGCTTTTGACTAGGATAGTTTTCTTAATCAGCTGGCTTAGATCTAAGTTGATATACAGCGAATTCCAAGAAGCCAGTGGCTGCTTGTCTTTTGTATTGATATCCAAGCCATCAATATTTAATTCGAAGGTATAAGGATTAAAGCTAATTTTATCTACTGTGCTTTCAAGCCCCAATCGCTGCTGCAATGTGTTCACAAGTTGTCTTTCCGCCAGCCATGGCAAAAATAAGAAGCCCAACAAGGTGTAGAGCAGCAGAATACCGACAGTCCAAATAAAAAGTCGACGGTAGGACAGTAACTGAGTTTTTAGGGACTTCATCTTGTTTATTCACTCTTGGAACGGTTGTTGAACACTTTACAGGATCACTAGCGAAGCTCGCCAAATACGATGGATTTTTACTTGCTGACCCGTTACTTGTTATCAATCATCTTAAAAACGATACATAGCTAATGTCGAAATAACTGTGAAAATATCCATACAGCGTATAGTGAAATTAACTCCTTAGCTAATAGCGGGCAGCTTTGTGATTCCAGAAGTGAATACTTGCAATAAAGCGCCACCCAAGACGATCAGTCTGTGGAGTAAAAATGTTAAATAAAAATAAGCCAAGAGGGAAATTAAAACACGGATTGTTAACAAATACAGACACTAAGCTTATGTCTGACAAGCACACCTTAGTCGCAGAACCTTTGATTCAAAAACTAGATTCAGAATTACAAAACAACGACCTAATAGCACCACACTCCATTCAACAAGAAGCGATACATCGTTATTCAAATTTGTTTGAATTTGCTCCTGTCGCGTATTTTGTTATCAAGCCTGATAGCGAAATTGTCACTGTGAATAATCCAGGCGCCTCACTTTTTGCCACAGATAAAGCAGCTCTCATTGGTCGGAAACTCACAGAATATATCTGTCCTTCTAACCAACAAGCCTTCATCGAAGCTCTTGATCTGACATTCCATAATAATCAGTCAACACGAGTTGAGGTTAAATTAAGCCATCACTCAACGCCACTCTGGGTCAATATTGAATTAAAACCAGATACCAATGAAGGTCAGGGTTTAGCAGGACTAATTGATGTTAGTTCATTGAAAGAGCATGAGGTAGAAATGGCCTTAATTTCTGCTGTGTATAACTCGCTAACAGAGGCGGTTATTGTTGAAGATAAAAACAATATCATTATTAATGTTAACCCCTCATTTACCAAGTTGACCGGATACCAAGCGGATGAAGTAATCGGACAATCCTCACTCTTTTTGCGTTCGAATGAAGAGGCGCCCTTATTCTACGAAAAGATGTTTGAAATATTGAATAAGACAGGGAAATGGGAGGGGGAAGTTTCAAGTACACAGAAAAATGGCACTTCATATATCAAGTGGCTATCGATTAGTTCTATATACGACCAGAATAATGATATCAGTCACCGTGTTTCGATCTTTTCAGATATTAGTGAAAAAAAGAATGCAGAAGCACTGATTCTAAAGCAAGCCAATTTTGACTTGTTGACCGGTCTGCCTAATCGTCGTTTATTTAATGATCGTCTTTCTCAAGGCATAAATAAAACAGCGAGAAACCATACAAAATTGGCTTTATTGTCGTTAGACATCGATAAATTTAAAGAAGTGAATGATTCATTGGGCCATTGCTATGGCGATAAATTACTGATGGAAGCAGCGATTAGACTTACCGAATGTATTCGGGACTCAGATACATTGGCTCGTTTAGGCGGTGATGAGTTTTCCGTCATCATGAGCAGTCTCGCTGACATCAGTAATGTTCGCCAAGTTATCAGTCGCGTTTTAGAAACAATGGCGGAGCCGTTTCCATTAAACGAATCGATTGCCTATGTCACCGCTAGTATTGGCATTGCTATCTTTCCTGATGACGCAACCACAGCGGAAGAGTTAATCAATGCAGCGGATAATGCGATGTATACCGCTAAACGAGAAGGTCGAAATTGCTCGCATTTTTTTACACCAGAAATGCAGTCAGAAAATAGCCGAAAAATTCTTCTTGGTAATGAGTTACGTCATGTCATCGCTAAAGAACAATTGATGATGGTCTACCAACCAATTGTCAATTTAGCATCAGGCAAAGTCCACAAAGCGGAAGCTTTGGTCCGCTGGCATCATGATGAATTAGGGGATATTCCGCCAATAGAGTTTATTCATATTGCTGAAGATAATGGGCTTATCTTCCCTATTGGTGAGTGGATATTTCAACATGTGGCCAAACAAACATTGGCTTGGCGCGAGCAGTATTGTAAAAACTTTAAAATCAGTATCAATAAATCGCCAGCACAGTTTCAAAAAAATAATCAGCATTGCTCATGGCTCAATTATTTAGAAAACATTGGTTTAGCAGGTGATGCCATCATTGTTGAGATTACTGAAAATTTATTGATGGACAGTAGTAAGTTCACTGATCAGCTTTTAAGCACGTTAAATAGCTCAGGTTTACAAATCGCGCTTGATGACTTTGGTACCGGTTATTCCTCACTTGCCTACTTAAAAAAATTCCATGTGGATTATTTGAAGATTGATCAATCATTCGTTAAAGACTGTACTAATGATTATGAGAGTGAAGCACTGTGTCAGGCCATCATTGCCATGGCCCATAAATTGGGGATTATGGTTGTTGCTGAGGGTATTGAGACGCAAGCTCAAGCCGATCTCCTTCTTGCCGCAGGCTGCGATTACGGCCAAGGTTTTTTATATTCAAAAGCACTGCCAGCCGCTCAGTTTCAACATCTGATTGATAAAGACGATACACCGCTCGATAATATCGCCTAGCCCAATACAAGCCAGACTACGCTACTGAAAGGCGCTTAATGCTGTCTGAGGCACCCATTGCTTCCGCCAGCATCATGGCAGTTTTACCTTCATCTGTTACGGCATCAATATCCGCACCTTTTGCAATCAGCAAATCAACCACATCCACTTGATTGAACATGGCGGCAAACATCAGTGCCGTCTTACCATCAGGGGTTTTGCCATTGACATTCGCACCCTGATCGATAAGTAATTCAGCAATTTTTTGGTCACCTTTAAAGGCCACACCTGCTAGCGGGGATTGCTGGCGATCGTTCAGCAATTCAGGATCAGCGCCATATTGCAGCAGTAATGCTGTGGAGTCGTAATGACCATTATAACTGGCCAGCATCAGCAAACTGTCTCCTTTGTCATTCCGTAAATTGGCTGGAAAACCTTTTTCTAATACGCCGGCTAATTGATTAGTGTCCCCTTCACGAACTAATTGAAAAACCTGTTGCGCAAGCGCGATCATTTGTTCATCCATAACTGCTGATTTATTTTCTT
>DRHY01000245.1 GCA_011052985.1 Methylophaga thalassica | reverse complement strand
GTGCAAATTCGTGCTGAAGAAGATGTTGATGCCGTAGAAGAACAACGTCGCCAGTCTGAAGCTGTTGAATATCAGCACGAATCAGCTCAAGCGATGAATAGTGAAGAAGCGGAAGCAGAAGACTCACTGGAGGCTGCTCAGCCTTACACTCGTGATGGCTCAAAAGTAGGTCGTAATGATCCATGTCCATGTGGAAGCGGTAAAAAATTCAAACAATGCCACGGAGCCATTAGTTAATGGCTGTTAATCTAGTTGCCCCTGAAGCAGAAAAATTGCTCAGAGTGAATGGGATACGTTTAGCGACAGCCAGTGCAGGAATTAAAAAACCAGGCCGTCATGATGTTGTTTTGTTCGAGATGGTTGAAGGGACACAAACTGCTGCTGTCTACACACAAAATGCATTTTGTGCGGCACCAGTCATCTTGGCAAAGGATCATCAATCAAGCTCTCCCAGCCGTTTTTTATTAATCAATTCTGGTAATGCAAATGCCGGTACTGGTGAGCAAGGTCTGCTTGCTGCGAAAGCATGCTGTGAAGCAGTAGCTGATATCGCTGCAGTAAATGCCTCTACTGTTTTGCCATTTTCTACAGGTGTGATTGGGCAACCATTACCTGTTGATAAAATTGTAGCTGTCTTACCACAGGCATTTGACTCCCTAGCTGCTGACAATTGGCTTGCCGCTGCTAGGGGTATCATGACAACGGATACACTACCTAAAGCTCAGTCTACACAAGTCAATATTGATGGTCAGCTCATTACTATTACTGGAATATCAAAGGGCTCAGGAATGATTAGGCCAGACATGGCCACGATGCTTGCTTATATTGCTACTGATGCTGCGATTGAAAAGCCAGTATTGCAAGATATTCTGAATTCGGCTATGGCTGAGTCCTTTAATCGTATAACTGTTGATGGTGATACCTCAACAAATGATGCTTGTGTATTGATGGCAACAGGTAAAGCCGGCAACGCAACAGTCAGCGACTTAAACACTGTGGATGGACAAAACTTACTAAAAGCCATCACCGATATTTGTCGTTTTTTAGCTCAAGCAATTGTGCGTGATGGTGAGGGGGCAACGAAGTTCATTACTATTAATGTTGAGCAGGGGCAAACTGCTGAAGAATGTCGCCAAGTTGCCTACACCATTGCTCATTCACCCTTAGTCAAAACAGCGTTATTTGCCTCAGACCCAAATTGGGGAAGAATTCTTGCTGCAGTGGGCCGAAGTGGTATTACTGACTTTGATTTATCTGGTGTGACTATTCATATAGGTGATGTCTGTATTGTTGCTTCAGGACAACCTGCTGAGGACTATACAGAGAAGAAAGGTCAGCAAGTGATGAGTGAATCTGAGGTTATTATCTCCGTATCATTAGGGCGTGGTGAAGCCGTTGATCAAGTATGGACATGTGATTTCTCCTATGATTATGTAAAAATCAATGCAGAGTATAGAACCTAATAAAGCTAGTTATGAGTGAGAATAGTATTACGACGCTTTCAGCGTTTCTTAATGAGAGTGGAGCTGAGTTCCGTGTGTTTGATATGGGACGGCGTGTTACAAAAGTATCTAAAAATGTGTTTTCACAATTTGAAAATGCCCAACTAGCTTATCCTTCGCCATTTCAACGCACAGCATTTTTTGGCATCATTTTTTGGCATCCTCAGTTTACAGATGCTCATTATGTCTGGTTTTTAAAATTTCCCTTGGATGAGCAGGGCATGTTAATTCAAGCAACACGTGATGAGTTCCTTGTCATGCTGTTGGATCGGGTGGGTGAGTGTTTACTGGCAGCAGCCGATGGAAAAACTATAGAGGGTGCTCTCAAAGATAGTCCCTATAGTTATACCCCGCGTGAAGATAAAATGGCGGCGTTTAATGCACAGGCATCCAGCGCCTTGAAGTTATCTCCTTCATCATACTATGCAGATGCAAAAGCATATTTTTCAGGTGAAAAAAGCTGGGATAGTTGGCAGACCCTAGCTATGCAGGGTGTTGCTGATGTGGCGATTAAAACAGATGATAAGTTACTAGCTAAGGATATTATTAAGGCCCTTCCTCAGTTACCGCCCCCACCATTTCAAATGCTGGCATCATTCATGGAAAATGCTCAGCCCAGTCATGCATTAGTTGAGGCTTTGCAATGGCGCTTAAAGTCAGAGCTTGAACAAGTAATGCCTAATACTGCTGAAGTTACGGCTTGCATTCGTGCTGTATCGAATAGTACATCCAAAGACATTACTGAGAGTATGATTCAAGCTGTTTTAGTCAATGAATGTAGTAATAATATTGAAGTGCTTGCTGTCATCGCTGGTCGTTGTTGGGAGAGGCTTGCTGAGGCTGAGCTTTGCCAATCCTATGTTGAACGCTTGGCACTAAATGATGCCGGCTATGATGGCTTCAGCCACATTCTGGCCGATTTAATGTTTATACCAGAACTACGAATAGCCATCATGAGTGCTCTTCGTAATCCTCAACGATCAGAAGCCTTATCTAAACAGGTTGGGCAGATGTTCGGCGCTTAAAATCTAAGCTATTTCAGCAATGAAGAGTTTCTAGCCAAGGACAGGAAATAATCCCTTTAACCCATTCGCAATAAATTCCACGGCAATGGCAGCTAATATCAACCCCATGATACGAGTAGCGATATTTATCCCATTGGTCGACATGCGTCTAGCAATCCATGGCACAAGTAATAGTAAACCCCATAACATCAGTCCTAAGAATAAAATATCGAGTGCGATAAAACTGTAATGAACGACACCCGTACCCTTATATGTATTAATGATGACGGTACTAATCGCACCGGGACCAGCAAGTAATGGCATAGCCAGTGGCACAACGGCGATTGATTCGCCCGACTGTTGCGCTAGATCATGATTTTGTTTTAACCCTTTACTCGTATTGTGCAGCATGCCAATGGCCATGAGTAACAGCATAATGCCACCGCCAACTCTGAATGAGTTGATGCTAATTCCAAAAAATTCTAATACCCATTGCCCGAAAAAAGCAGTGATCAATAAAATAGTGGTGGCAGCGATGATGACGGTTCTGGCAATTTTTGCCCGTTCAGCATCATCGTATTCAGCGGTAAGGCTAATATAAATAGGGATTATGCCTAGCGGATTAACGATGGCAATAAGGGATACTAAAAACTTTGTGTATTCTGTGTAATCCAACCTGATTAACCCTAATTATTTTTAATAATATGAGTAGGAATACCATCAATGGTTTCTACATTTTTTTGAAGCCAATAGTCAGAAATTCCTTCATCCCCTTTTTTCTCGGCCCAATTATTCAATTGCTCTCGCTCACCTATATACTCAAAGAAGGGGATCGACATACCACAGGACGTTTGAACTAGCTCAATATCAAGATCAAAAATTTGTCTTGCACCTGGAAGTGGATCGAATAAAGAAAATAATGAGCCCCATTCCTTATCTTGTGTGTGAATAACTCTCGCTTTACCATAAATTCTTAGAATCATTGGGTTGCCACTAAAAGCACAGAGCATAATTGTCATTCGATCATGTTGTTGAATATGACCAGCAGTTTCATTTCCACTTCCCGTAACATTTAGCCAGACTAACCGGTTTTGATTCAAAACACGCAAAGAGTCCATACCTTTTGGTGAAATGTTTACTTTACTATCCGCCGTTGCTGTACCGACAAAAAAGAGATGTTGTTGCTGGATAAAGTGAATCAGCCGCTCGGATAATGCTGAAAATTGCTGTGCCAATGAATACATTCCTTAAGCTATTATCGCTTAGATATCAATTATCTAAATGAAGGAAAAGAAATAATGCGATATGAATAAATTAAACTTTATTGTACCAAAGTACAATTCATCAGAATTCCGTTATCTGTATATTCATAGTCGTGATCACTACTATTACTGTGTGACATTGGTCGCCAACCTCAGTGTGAGCTGAGTACGGAAAGCTACAGATCTCAAGTAACACGAGATGGCTGAGCTGCGTATTTTTTACTAGCTCAAGGATAAAATAATGAAAAATTTATTGAAAATTCTAACACTTGCTTCAATCTTGGTCGCACCGATGTCATATGCGGCAACAATCTCATCATTGAATGACGGATTTGAAACTGAGGCTTCTACAAGCACACTAAATTACAACAGTTTCGCTAACTGGGATGTGACTGCAGGTACTGTTGATTTAATCAAAAATGGTAATAGCTGGGGGATTACAAGTTCAGAAGGTGACTACAGCGTCGATTTAGATGGTTCTAGTGGTAATGCGGGTGTATTGACCTCAAAAGATGGCTTTGCTGCGGGTACATATATGGTTTCATTTGATATCTCAGGTAACCAACGTAATGGCTTTGATATTTTAGATGTGACTTTTGATGGTGTGAAACTCGTTGACGGTTTAGTAAAACAGGCTGGAGATAACTTTATCACATTGACATTCCTTGCAACCGTTAGTGAGGGTGCAAAATTAGCGTTCGCTAACTTAG
>DRHY01000244.1 GCA_011052985.1 Methylophaga thalassica | reverse complement strand
TCGCGATGTTGCTGCCTCTGAAGGTGCTGACGTCATTCTGATTAGTGATGGTACGGCCGCGGAACACCGCGAGTTCCTGAGCAATCACCCATTGAAAGGTGAGCTGTACATTAACTCACCAGAAATTGGTATGCGCTATCAGGTTTCCAAAGTGCCTTACGGTGTCTTGCTTGATGCTGATGGTGTCATTAAAGGCAAAGGTCTATGCAATACCCGTGAACACGTTGAAAGTCTGTTTGAAACGATTCGCCTCGGTCACGCTTCCCTGCAGAGCTACCTGAAAGACAGCTCTACCGCTAAGGAAGTGAAAGTGGGTGAACACCTGCACTAATCATTAAATTGATATTAGACCTATAAAACTATAACGGAGAAGGCAAATGAAAAAGAAATTAGGATTTGATGCAGCTATTGAAAAATTAAGCCGTCGCACGGCCAACAAAACAGGTCGTCGTGGTTTTGTCGGAAAACTGGGTGGTATCCTTGTCGGTGCAACCTTGTTGCCATTGCTTCCGGTTGACCGTCGTGGACGTCTGAAAGAGGCACATGCTGCGGATGCAAGTAATCTGGATCTGGCCAGAGAAGGCTGGATACCACAGGATCAGGATCCACAATCCTGTGACTACTGGCGTCATTGTTCTATCGACGGTAACGTCTGTGATTGCTGTGGTGGTACTCTGACATCGTGCCCACCGGGCACAAGTCTCTCACCAAGTTCTTGGGTGGCCAGCTGTTACAACCCGGGTGATCAGCAAACCTACTTGATCGCCTACCGTGACTGCTGTGGTAAACAAACCTGTGGTCAATGTGCGTGTCTGAACACAGAAGGTGAGCTACCAGTTTACCGTCCAGAGTTCTCTAACGACATCGTATGGTGTTTCGGTGCAGAAAATGATGATATGACATATCACTGCACCATTTCACCGGTTGTTGGTAAAGCCAGCTAAGTCAGTCAGAGGCGTTCTAATATCATGAAGATCAGAAGCCTCGTCATGTTGGCATGCACGGTATTTTCCGTGCATGCCAGTTTGGCAGATGACAAGATCACACAGAGTGACTATCAACGTCCCGAAGCCGTTCCGGCTCCGGAATCAAACCCACTTACTGAAGAAAAAACCGCGCTAGGAAAAACCCTGTTTTTTGACCCGCGCTTGTCTCGAGATAAAAGCATGTCCTGTGCAACCTGCCACTCACCAGATCAGCGTTGGAGTGATGGCCGTGTTGTGCCACTCGGTTCTGAAGAGCTCTCGCAACCGAGACGAACACCCACTGTCATGAACAGCGCCTGGCTTAAAGCGTTAATGTGGGATGGTCGTGCCAAATCACTGGAAGCACAAGCGGTCCTTCCTATCACCACACCGCATGAAATGAACTACAACATGAAAGAACTGGTTCAGCGTCTGGGTGAAATCAAGGGCTATGAGCCCCTATTTGAATCTGCATACGGTGATGCAGAAATCAACACGCAGCGCATTGCCATGGCACTGGCGACTTTTCAGCGCACACTGGTGTCTAACACTTCAAGCTTCGACCTATGGGTGAACGGTGATGAACATGCCATCAGTTCTAGTGCCCAACGCGGCTTTCAAATTTTCAATAACGAGGCACAATGTGCTGCCTGTCATAAGTCCTGGCGTTTCACCGATGACAGTTTCCATGACATCGGTCTGGATAGTCCGGATCTCGGGCGTGGCAAAGTGATACCCGTTGAAGTAACAATTATGCAACATGCCTTTAAAACACCAACATTACGTGACCTTCCTGAAAATGGCCCATTTATGCATGACGGGTCTATGAGCGATCTGGAAGAAGTGATCAAGCATTATGAAGACGGTGGCATTCAACGTGAAAGCCTTTCAAAAGAAATGAAACCCTTTGAGCTTACTGAACAGCAAAGAACCGATCTGATTGCTTTTTTGAAAACCCTGGATGGTGGGTCATTGGATATTGATCCCCCCGTCTTACCGATGGAGTAGCTGACGTGAACAGAGAACTGAAACGTTGGTTGAGTGGGATGATGCTCATCATCACTGCACTGTTCTCAACATCTGGCAGTGCTGAGCAACTGACCGAATCACAACCGGTGATTCATCAATTGTCACTGACCCACCACGATTTTGAAGAATGGACCTTTACACCGAGGGCGAATGACACCCTAGCGATCACCAACAAATCTGATATTGCACATAGTATTTATATCACCTATCCCGACGGTACCGTGGTGAACTTGGATGTGCAACTCCCAGGGGAAACTTTCACCTGGACTATTCCTGCAGCCGGTAATTATATGCTGCAGTGCTGGATTCATCCGATCATCCGCGAAGAGATGACGGTGTCTCCTTAGGGCTTGTTTGACGTTTTTTTAGTCACAACAGAGGCGTAGATTAACAATAAGCAAGCCCTGCATTTAGCAGCTTGTCTGCGGGAGCGTATGTATGGCAAAAGATAAACCACAGAATATTGCCAATCTGGAAGACCCGGCAAAACGGGAAACCTTCCGCAATATGTTCAAAAAATTTGGCGTGGTACTGGTCGGTAGTATTGTTGGCCAATCAATGATTTTGTCACGATCAGCACGGGCTGCTGAGGCTCTCAGGCCACCCGGTGCCCTGCCTGATCTTGAGTTTGACTCTTCATGTATTCGCTGTGGACTCTGTGTTGAAGACTGTCCTTACGATATTCTCAAACTCGCCAGTTGGGCTGATCCGGCACCGCAGGGAACCCCGTACTTTGTTGCCAGGGAAGAGCCCTGCCGTATGTGCAAGGACATCCCATGTGTCAAAGCCTGCCCTACCGGTGCGCTTGATCGTCATATGACGGATATTAAAAAAGCCGATATGGGTGTCGCCGTACTGGTCGACCATGAAACCTGTCTCAATTACAAAGGCATGACCTGCAGTATTTGTTGGCGAGTTTGCCCGATTCGCGATGAAGCTATTACGCTTGAGCCTATTAAGTCAGAAAAGGGGCGGTTGCTTATTCCTACCGTTCACTCTGATACCTGCACGGGTTGCGGTACCTGTGAAAAACATTGTGTCTTGTCCGAAGCTGCTATTCGAGTGCTACCACGTGAGTTGGGATTAGGACTGTCAGGCAGGAATGCTGTCGGGAGGAGTTAGGCATGCTACGTATAGGTCGTAGCCTTTATCGGCATCGTTGGCTGTTGACACGCCGTACGGTTCAAATCGCTATTCTATTAGCGTTCATTGTCCATATTCCGAGTTACGGCAAGATTGCTGAGGGCAATTTATCCTCGAGCCTCTGGTTTGGTGAGCTGAAACTGACCGACCCGTTTATCCTGCTACAGAGTTTTTTTGCGGGCTCATCCATTGCGATGCCAGCCTTGATTGGCGCGCTCATTATCGGCAGCTTTTATGCATTCTTCGCTGGTCGGCTCTATTGCAGTTGGGTTTGTCCCATCAATTTATTGACCGATCTGGCCTACTGGTTACGTAAAAAGCTCAATATCAAAGGTAATATGAGTCTGTCACGAAGCCTGCGTTTATGGGTGCTGGCGTTGGCGCTTGCCCTGTCTTTCTTAGGCGGCACATTGGCCTGGGAGATGATAAATCCAATCACACGATTCCAGCGCGAATTGATCTGGTTCTCTTTCAGTGGTGCCATGTTGCTCGGTGCATTGTTCCTTTTCGACTTATTCGTCAGCCGCCGCGCCTGGTGTGGTCACCTATGCCCAGTAGGCGCGTTCTATGGTTTACTGGGTCGCTATGGACGACTCAAAGTCACGGCGACACCTACCGAAGGGTGCGATAGCAATGGCTGTTCACGATGCGTTGCAGTTTGTCCCGAACCACACGTACTCGCACCGGTAGTGTCCAAGCAGACAAAATCTGTCACCTCGGGCGATTGCACCCGTTGTGGTGCCTGTCTGGACGAGTGCCATGAAGGCTCGCTGTCTATGAAGTTGGATTTAGTGGGAATGGTGACCCGAAAGGCCGGAAACTAGGCAAGGAAAGCAAAAAAAGATAAAGGTGGGTGGCGAACCACCACACCCTTATCCAGGGGTAAAACAGGAATTAATTTTCTACTTTCAGAGTGCCACGCATCATGAATGTATGACCAGGGAATGAGCAGAAGAAGGTATAGTTTTCTTTAGCGTCTAATGCACTGGTTTTAAATGTTGTTGAGGTGCTTTCGCCACCACCAATGATTGGGGTGTGAGCGATAACACGTTGATCACCCTGTTTCAGGAAGTTGTTTTCAAGGCCTTGAGTGCCACCATCTTGAGCAATCGCATTGACATCTGATGTTTTAGCCAAAACCCAGTTATGGCCGAGCCCTTCTTTAGACAATTTGCCAGTGTGTTTGAAATTGACAGTGAACTCTTCACAATCAGCTGGAACAGTAATTGACTTAGTAGAATAAGCCCACGAATCACCGGATGAAATAGCTACTTCACAAGTGTTTGCACTTGCAAAGTTAGGTAATGCAAAAGCTAAGGGAATAAGAAAATAAGAAAAACGCATAATAACTCCAAGTAGATACCAATTAGAGTAATCAAGTTTAATGGTGGTATTTAAAACTCAGTAGCAAAAATACGCATTGTTCGAATCAGCTGTGTTTATTTCCCTGAAATTATCAAGCTTTAGCAAAAAATTTGGTCTGAATTTGTAGTAATAAAAGGAATGCAATATTCAGGCAATGCAGAATGTAAGTAGCTGAGACGATAATGTCAGCTTTTTCTGACCACGCTTTTTCTCTCTCAAGGCAGTCTCTAACCTCTATCCTTGAGGCGATCAGAGCTTGCATTGCTATATATTGTGGCGGCTTGGACCTACAGTTCTTTTTCTACAAAAGCTCTACGCTGCCGGAGAAAACAAGATAGTCATCAAGCTAATTCGAGTCCGACTGAACGCGAAGTTACTGTGTTAGTAGAACTTTGCTGCTTCAAGGCACAAATATCCATAGATGTTGGCTAATAACAGGCAGACAACTGTCACCGATTCAACACGCTAAATCTTTCCGAAAACATGTTTTGGAATGTAGTAAAAACAGGACGTTATCAGCAGAGTTTTTTCGGAAAACCATCATATAAGTAACTGATAAATATATAATTCACCATTGCACCCCATGCAAGTGCGCTACCAGGCTGCGCCATGCCCCGACATATTAGTTTTACCTGAAACTATGAGTAAGTATAACTGAGTCATACTTACTCAAAGAGGTCGACATATTAGCAGAAGCCAGCCGCTGTGGGTACTGGCTTCCGCTAAAAAAACGACTATTAGCTGTGTTTTTCAGCAAGTGATTGCCATGTACTGACAACCGTATCAGGGTTCAAAGAAATACTACTGATACCACGGTCAAGTAACCATTGAGCAAAGTCAGCATGGTCAGATGGGCCTTGGCCACAGATACCAACATACTTACCCGCATCGCGGCATGCTGAAATCGCCATGTCTAGCATTGCTAGTACAGCAGGATTTCGTTCATCAAATGAGCCAGCAACTAGAGCAGAATCACGGTCAAGACCAAGCGTTAGCTGAGTCATATCATTTGAACCGATAGAGAAACCATCAAAGAATTCAAGGAAGTCTTTTGCCAATACAGCGTTTGATGGTAGTTCACACATCATGATTAAACGTAGACCATTTTTGCCACGTTCAAGACCATTTTCTTTCAACAAATTAACCACTGATTCAGCTTCTGCAAGTGTTCTTACGAACGGAATCATCAACTCTACATTGGTTAATCCCATTACATCTCTGACACGCTTCATCGCTTCAATTTCAAGTTTGAAACATTCTGCAAAGTCTGGTGATGAGTAACGTGATGCACCACGGAAGCCGATCATTGGATTTTCTTCTTCAGGCTCAAACAAAGTACCGCCGATTAAGTTGGCATATTCATTTGATTTGAAGTCAGACATTCGAACAATAACAGTCTCGGGGTAGAACGCTGCTGCAATAGTTGATACACCCTCAGCAATTCGACTGATATAAAACTCAACGGGGTCACCGTATGCAGTAGTACGTTCGATAATGGCTTGCTTAACTTCACCTTCCATCTTGTCGGCATTCATTAGTGCTTTTGGGTGAATGCCAATCATGTTGTTAATGATAAATTCTAGTCTAGCTAATCCAACACCTTTGTTTGGTAGTTGCGCAAAACTAAATGCTCTATCTGGATTACCAACATTCATCATGATTTTGACAGGAAGCTCAGGCATTTTATCGAGTTCTTCAATGCGGTGTTCAAACTCCAACATACCTTCATAGATATAGCCAGCATCACCTTCTGAGCAAGATACTGTCACTTCAATGCCTTCAGACAGTATCTCAGTTGCATCACCACAGCCTACAACTGCAGGAATACCTAATTCACGTGCAATAATTGCAGCATGACAGGTGCGACCACCACGATTAGTAATAATTGCTGAGGCACGCTTCATGATTGGTTCCCAATCAGGATCAGTCATGTCAGTCAGTAACACATCACCCGCTTGGAATTTATCCATCTGGTCTAGACTGCTAAGTAAGCGGATTTTACCTTGACCAATTTTGCTACCGATGGCACGACCTTCGGCAAGCACTGTACTTTTAGATTTAAGGATAAATTGTTCGGTCACATTCTGTGCACGACTTTGTACTGTTTCAGGTCTGGCTTGAACGATGTAAATACGCCCATCGTTACCATCTTTCGCCCATTCAACATCCATTGGACGTTTGTAATGTTCTTCAATGGTCATCACCATCTTTGCTAATGACTCGACTTCGTCATCAGTCAGGCAGAATTTCAAACGTAAATCTTCGTCTACATCAATAGTCTTAACAGGTGATGTTTTATCACCTGAATACACCATTTGAATGGCTTTTTGACCAACAGTGCGACGCAGTACAGCCGGTCTACCCGCAGTTAATGTATTTTTATGAACATAGAACTCATCAGGGTTAACAGCACCCTGCACTACCATTTCACCGAGGCCATAACTGCCGGTGATGAAAACGACATCACGGAAGCCGCTTTCTGTATCCAAAGAAAATGCCACGCCCGCACTTGCTATATCAGAGCGAACCATTTTTTGAATACCCGCAGATAATGCCACTTCACTATGATCAAAACCTTGATGCTCACGGTAAGCAATCGCACGGTCATTAAATAAAGATGCGAATACTTCACGAATCGCTTTTTTGATATTTGCCAAGCCGGAAACATTTAAAAATGTTTCTTGCTGTCCAGCAAATGAAGCATCAGGTAAGTCTTCTGCTGTTGCTGATGAGCGAACCGCATAACTTGCTTCAGGCCCATATTCCTTTTCTATTCCAGCAAAAGCCTCATCGATAGCTGCTTCCATTTTTTCAGGGAAAGGTATAGTCATGATCCAGTCTCGAATCTCTTGACCTGTTTTTTGCAGTTCCGTCACATCATCAACATCGAGCTCACGCAAGCGATCATTAATTTTGTTCTGGAGACCATCATGCAGGAGAAACTCACGATAAGCATCTGCTGTAGTGGCAAAGCCACTTGGTACTGCCACACCTAAGGGAGCGAGGTTTTGGAGCATTTCACCTAAAGAGGCGTTTTTACCACCAACCCTGCCAACATCTTCCATGCATAGCTCATCTAGAGAGACAACATATTCCAACATAGTAATGACTACCTTGCTTTTTTAGATTTATTAAACGTTAAAACCGATTCTCTAACGCGCTCTCTGGCCAGACCAAGGGCCCTAACAACACGACTAGATATTTCTTCGATCGATGTATCTGTTGTTTCAAAAACTGAGATATCAGCTTTATCAAACATAGATTGTGCTTGATTCAACTCAGCCTGACAAATTTCTAATGACGCATAATCACTTCCAGGACGTCTTTGTCGGCGAATTCTGCTAAGAGGAACAGGCTTAATAGTAAGCCCTACTAACTTATCAATATTCTCAAGTAAACATTGTGGCAACGTATCCGAAGATAAGTCTTCAGGTGTTAACGGGTAGTTAGCAACTTTAAGAGAAAAGTTCATTGCCAGATATAAGCTTGTTGGCGTTTTCCCGCAGCGCGACACGCCAGCTAATATCACATCAGCTTCTTTGTAGTGATCCGGTCTGACACCATCATCGTGGGTAAGAGCAAAATCTATTGCATCTAAACGTCTTTGATACGTTGCATCACTAAAGGCAATTCTAGATACACCTTGTTTATGGGATGACT
>DRHY01000243.1 GCA_011052985.1 Methylophaga thalassica | reverse complement strand
CATGATATTTTCTTGAGTAATTTGATTGGTAATCATATTTTGATGTTCACTGCCATTTCAACATTTGGACCCAATTACATTAAGTATCTAGTGCTGGTGCCATTATTCTCATTTATGGCACTGGCTTATACTTTTATACGCTCTGCTCGTGTTAAGCGTGAAGATAGCGAACATGTCTGGGTTCACTGGCAAATAGCTAGACGCTGGAGCAAGCTTTTTTTATACATATTGATTTTGTTGGTGACAGTATCAACACTAGGTATGTTGGCTAATATCTATTTAGGCATGATGAAAGAAGCGGTGTATGCCATGATTGGTGGCTTGGGCATTTTGCCAACATTAGTCAGCGTTTTGATTCTAATAGTGATTGAATCAGACTCATTACATCATGCACGAGTTGGGACTGTGCCCAAATGGGCGATGAAACGTTTTTTGGGTATCGAACCTGAAGTAACACAAGACTAAGGTCTTGTTGATTGCTTGGCGGAATTGTAGTTCATAAAAATCTATTTCTAGATTAAACAATCATTATTTCTTTAATCATCACATAATAAATATATTGATGCTGCCTACGGCTTGTTAATGACGCTATGGATAACCTTGTCGTTTTCAAATACAACCGTAAATTTTTCATACTGCCAACGTGTAATCGGCGGATCACCCACTGTGGGAAAGACTGATAGAGGGTCTCCATAGCGCTTTTTCACCTCAGCCATAGTCTCACTTCGCTTCGGTCGAATAATGCCTTCAGGGCTATTCGGTACTTCAATACTTGGATCGGTAATAGAAATAACCTCAGCATATGCCGTTGATAGCCCGAGAAGGATAAGAAGAGACAAGCTGTGGATTGAGAAATGATATGCCATTAGTGGCTCCCTATGAGTTTAATAGAAGCATACTATGCGTTCAAAAATAGCTCAATCAGGCTATTGAGGTAGCGTTGCCCCTTTTCGGTGGGGCGAATATGTTGGATGGTATGTTCAATGAGTTCAAGTTTTTCAGCTTCTTGCATGGCGGCTGAAATAGTCGATATCGGAACTCCTGCATATTGCTGAAATAAAGGGGTTGGAACTCCTTCTAACAAACGCATTGCATTAAGCATAAACTCAAAGCCGACTTCATTCTCAGTAATCATCTGCTGATCAACCAAATTCGCTGGTATCCCAGCCGTATCGATATAGGCTTGAGGTTGTTTTTGTTTTACGCGACGTTGAATCTGGGCTGGAGAAGCACTGGTGATTTTACCGTGAGCACCCGCGCCAATACCGATATAGTCACCAAATTGCCAATAATTTCTATTATGCCGACATTGATGACCTGCTTTGGCATAGGCCGAGGTTTCATATTGTTGATAGCCGGCTTTGGCCAGTCTTTCCTGGTTGGCTAATTGCCAGTCATAAATGGGATCATCATCGGGTAGCTGTGGAGGTTTGGCATAAAACAGCGTGTTTGGCTCAATGGTAAGCTGATAATAGGATAAATGCGGTGGCGCCAATGCTATAGCTGTTTCGATATCATGACGGGCTTTTTTTTCATCCTGGCCTGGCAAGCCAAACATTAAATCCAGATTAAAACTATCAAAGCCAGCATCATGTGCATACTCAACCGCTTTAATGGCTTGTTCATCGCTATGAATTCGTCCTAGTGCTTTCAATGCATCAACATCAAAACTCTGAATACCAATACTCAAACGATTAATGCCAACATCACGATATTCTTTGAAACGCTCGGCTTCTATTGTGCCTGGATTGGCTTCTAGAGTAATTTCGGCATTGTGGTTTAATGGCAGTAATGCACGAATTGCTGAGAATAAGCGTTCATAAGCTTTGGCAGAAAAGAGACTCGGCGTACCACCGCCAATAAAAATGGTTTGAATCGAGCGACCCCATACGAGCGGCAGCTCTTGTTCAAGATCACGAATAAGGGCATCAATATAGTCATTCTCAGGAAGGCTAATGTGATTATCGTGAGAATTAAAGTCACAATAAGGACACTTTCGCACACACCAGGGCACATGAATATAGAGGCTTAAAGGAGGGAGGGTAGTGAAATTAAACATTAATGATCGGGGCTCCAGCCTGATTTCCATCGTGATAGCTCAACAATGTTTGGCTTTTCACCATTGGCAAAAAACCAACTATCGACGGCATAACGAATATCATTCTTTTTATCAATTATAGTGGCTGTATTGTGCGGTGCTTGTGCTGATAAAACACCTCTTGAAGTGCGTGAAGCTGTTTTATGCCAGCGTAGCAAACCTGCTTGTTCTATTAAGCGTAAATAGACGGTGGTGTTAGTTGCTTCATCGACGCAGTCCATTTGCCCGAAACGATTAGTGCTAAGCTTATTTTCAGCCAAATCATGTTCCGTACCAATATGCTGACCTACAATGACTTCAAATCGGCTGATCGCCGTTTTTATTTGTTCTCGCTCTTCTGCACTTGTCGCGGCTTTCTCTGAGAGTGATTGGGTGATTTGCTGCCATTCATTTTTCGACAGCGACACTTGGCTCACGGTATTACAACTTAAATCATGACAAACAGAAAAATGCTCTGGTGTGGGATGGGAAATGAAAAATCGGTAATTATAATCCCAAATATTAGCGAGGCTTTCACTTGTCCTAATGGGGGTAATTGCTTGTTCAGAATAGGGTTGATGACTACATGCCATCATTGATGCTGCATACGCTAGAAAGATGAAAATGCGCCACACAATAACAATCAGCAACGTTAAAACTGATGGCGGTTATTGGGAAATTCTAGATGAAAGTGTCGCATCGCTTGTCCACGATGACTAATCGCATGTTTTTGTTCTGATGATAATTCGGCGGCGCTAGAGTCAGTTTCTGCAACAAAAAACACAGGGTCATAACCAAAGCCATCATCACCCACTTGCTCAGTGAGAATACGGCCATGCCAAGTCCCGTGGCAAATTAAGGGTGTGGGGTCGTTGGCATGTCGCATAAATACCACGACACACTGAAAGCGCGCACTGCGTTCTGATTCTGGTACGTCTTTTAATTCAAGCAATAATTTATCAATATTGTCTTGGTCCGAAGCGTTCTCGCCAGCATAACGAGATGAATAGATGCCTGGTGCTCCTTGCAAGGCATCTACTTCCAGTCCTGAATCGTCAGCAATAGCAGGTAGACCAGTCTGTTCACAGGCATTACGTGCTTTGAGAATCGCATTTTCAACGAAGCTCAATCCTGTTTCCTCGGCCTCAACCACACTGAGTT
>DRHY01000242.1 GCA_011052985.1 Methylophaga thalassica | reverse complement strand
TCGCTGATGTGCGAGGTCTGGGGCTGTTTATTGGAGTTGATATCTGCAAAGAAGGGTCGGCCAACAAGCAACCCGATCCTGAAAAAACACGTGAAATTATCAATTCATTAAGAGAGTCAGGTGTGTTGGCAGGGGCAGCAGGTAAGTACGGCGCTACCATCAAACTCAGACCTCCACTATCTTTGAAGCGCGAAGAAGCGGATGTATTCCTTGCGGCACTCGCCGAGGCACTTAGCGTTCAGGTTGAACAAAGCGCCTGATAATGAACGAGGCGGTGCTTATTTTTGCTTCGCCTCGATTAGTTTGACGTTTGCTGCGGCCATGGCTTTTTTGAGGAGACCTTCTGGGGCTTGATCGCTGATAAGATAATTAATGTCATCCCACTGTGCATAACGTGCTGTGGCATGGCGATCAAACTTAGAATGATCGGCCACAATCATACTTTGAGCGCTTTGTTTGACCATATGACGATAGACATCAGCGGCATCAATTAATACATCAGCGGGGCCTGTATGGGCTAAAGATGAGGCACCCAAAATAGCCCAGTCTGCTGTGTAGTCCGACAAAAACTTCAATGTTTGTGAGCCATGCGTCGCGCCTTCTTCTCCATGATAATGGCCTGGCGCCATGATGACTTCAATTGTCGGATTAAACGATAAGGCGGTTGCCACACCAAATGAGTGAGTAATAACTGTTATTCGATTCATTTCAAACGCGATGCGTTTCGCCACTTCAACCGTAGTTGCGCCCGAACCAATCATTAACACTTTGGCATCAGTCAGCTGTTTCGCTGCTAATTTACCAATGGCTGCCCGCTCAGCAATATGTTTTTTATGACGTTCATTTAAAACAGGTTCTACTGCTTGTCTTAACAAAGCGCCGCCATAAGTACGGCTGATAATATTTTGTTCCGCCAGTTCTTCCAAATCACGACGAATAGTCTCATTGGTGACATCTAAGGCCTGTGCCAATTCACTCACTCGCATGGAGGGCGCTTGGCTAAGTTGTTCGATAATGGCTTTATGCCGTGTGGTTTTCTTTTGTGACATGTGATGACCAATCTATTTCTGTTGAACAGCAAGGTACCATACTCTCTGCCAGCCTCACTATCATAACGCTCAATATGTTCTGAGAATGTATTTATTGATTAGCTGAGTGACACAACTCAAATTATCAAAGCACTATTGTGAACATCATAGAGCTGATAGAAAACAAGTTGGATTGTTTCCTCCTCCATTTTCAGCCAAAATAGAAGGCTTTTCTGCATAGCCAGAATCAGCAGTCATCATAAGAGCACACATTCATGTCTAGCCCAGTCCAAAAAGCGGCTTCAAAGCGCCGCACTTTTGCGATTATTTCGCATCCTGATGCCGGTAAAACGACCATCACTGAAAAACTCTTATATTTCAGTGGCATGATCCAATCGGCGGGTAGTGTTAAATCTCGCAAGACTGATAAACATGCCACATCTGACTGGATGGAGATGGAGAAGGAGCGGGGCATTTCTGTTACCTCATCGGTGATGCAGTTTCCATGGCGTGATGAGATTGTGAATCTGCTTGATACACCGGGCCATGCTGATTTCTCGGAAGATACTTATCGCACATTGACCGCTGTGGATTCAGCCTTAATGGTAATTGATAGTGCCAAAGGTGTTGAAGAACGGACTATTAAGTTGATGGAAGTCTGTCGTCTGCGTGATACGCCGATTCTGACCTTTATTAACAAATTAGATAGGGAAGGTCGTGAGCCTGTTGAATTGTTGGATGAAATCGAAACGATTCTAAATATTGGCTGTGCGCCGATCACGTGGCCTATTGGCATGGGTAAAGGCTTCAAGGGGATTTATCACTTATTAGATGACAATGTGCATTTATTCGAAGCGCATGCCAAAGAAGCGGGTGAAGTAATAGAAGGGCTTGATAACCCTCGCTTAGATGAGCTGTTCGGTGGGCTGGCGGAAGACCTACGCATGGAGATTGAGCTGGTGCGTGGTGCCAGTAATGAATTTGATTTGGAGCTGTTTTTAGCTGGCGAGTTGTCGCCTGTGTTTTTTGGCTCAGCGATGAATAACTTTGGTATTACAGAGTTATTGGATTCCTTTGTGAAATATGCGCCACCGCCACAATCTCGTGAGACAAAAACACGCGTTGTTGAGTCTGGTGAAGAGAACTTTAGTGGCTTTGTATTTAAAATTCAGGCCAATATGGATCCTAAACATCGTGACCGTATTGCCTTCTTACGCGTGTGTTCAGGTAAATATACCAAGGGCATGAAATTGCGTCATGTTCGTACCGGTAAGGATGTTGTCATTGCTAATGCTGTGACCTTTATGGCTGCTGAACGTGAGCAGGCAGAAGAGGCTTTACCTGGTGATATTTTAGGCCTACACAATCACGGTACGATCCAAATTGGTGATACGTTTACCCAAGGTGAAGACCTTCAGTTCACCGGGATTCCATATTTCGCGCCAGAGTTATTCCGTCGAGTACGATTGAAAGATCCATTGAAAAATAAAGCCTTGCTCAAAGGCTTGCAGCAGCTGAGTGAAGAGGGGGCAACACAATTATTCAGACCGCTGGATAATAATGATCTTATTCTAGGTGCCGTCGGTGTCTTGCAGTTTGATGTGGTTGTTCATCGTTTGAAAGGTGAATACAACGTTGAGTGTGCCTACGAAACAGTGCAGGTGTATACCGCACGCTGGGTATATTGTGATAACGCTAGAAAACTGGAAGAGTTCAAGAAAAAAGCTTCACAAAATTTAGCCTTGGATGGTGCAGGTAATCTCACTTATATAGCACCTACACGGGTCAATCTGGACTTGACCGCTGAGCGCTGGCCAGAGATTGAGTTTAGGTCAACAAGAGAACATTTGTAACGAAGGTTGTATTGTCTGAGCGCTATCCAGTATTATATGATAATGATTATCATTTACTCGGAAACTCAGGCAATTCATGAGCTCTCAACATACGCTAACCGATGACACGTTAGGAAAGCTCTACCGACATCACCACTCTTGGTTATTCAATTGGTTACGAAAAAAATTAGGCTCACCTGAAACCGCTGCTGATATTTCACATGATATTTTTCTGAGTATACTCAGCAAGGGCGATTTTACCTCGATTGAGGAGCCGCGAGCCTTTTTAACCACACTAGCCAAACGTAGTGTGTCCAACTTTTGGCGCAGACAACAGGTTGAAAAAGCCTATTTAGAAGCGATTAGCCAAATTCCTGAATCAGAACAGCCTTCTGAAGAAGCGCGAGCCATCATTATAGAAACTATCCTCGATATTAATCAACGGCTTAGTGGTTTGCCAGTGGATGTTAAACGGGCGTTTTTCTACGCTCAAATCGATGGTTTAAAACAGCAGGAAATTGCTGATAAATTAACGGTATCTGTTACCACGGTGAAACGTTATTTAATCAAAGCCTCAGCGCAATGCTACTTTGCTTTAGACACAGAATAAGCCCATGACCGGACAAAGTGATATTCAGGAAAAGGTGGCCTTAGAGGCCATTGAGTGGTTAATTGAATTATCAGAACACACTGATGATGAGACCTTGAGGCAGAATTGGCAGACATGGCTTGATCAAGATCCTCAACACCAACTAGCTTGGCAGAAAATACAGCAGGTAAATCAGCAGCTAGAGTCGATAAATAATCCAGAAGCAGCCTCTGTCATTCATCGATCATTGCTGACAAATCAACAAGAACGGCGACAGATATTACGTTCTATGGTCGGAATCGCTTTTATTAGTAGCACAGGCTTGGCGTTATACAAAAGCGATGCATTACAAGTGCTGGCAGCAGATTACCATACAGGTAAAGGGGAGACGAAAAGCCTAACCTTAGCCGATAACACGTTCCTTGAAATGAATGCTGACACGATGTTGTCGGTTGATTATTCGAGCGAGCAACGCCGGGTAGTTTTAATGAAAGGTGATGTGATTATCACCACTGCAAAAGATCCACGTCCATTTATTTTAGATAGTGGCTGGGCACAACTTAAGCCGATAGGTACGCGGTTTTATGTTCGTCATCGAGATACTGTTTCTTTCTTAGCCGTTTACGACGGAGCGGTAAATTTATTTCAAGAAGGTCAGTCAACTCCTTTGCGTGTCAGCAAAGGCGAAAAAGTGGTCTGGGAATCGGGTCAGCTGAGTAACTTACTACCTGCACAAGCTGCTGATTTAGCATGGAAACAACATATGCTGATAGCGGATAAACTGCCGCTCAACGAGGTACTTAATGAGTTGATGATTTATCACCGTGGTTGGATTAAGGCGGAGCCAGCTTTACAAGATCGATTTATTTCAGGTACTTATCCGCTTGATAACAAAGATAGCGTACTAAAAGCGATCGCTTCCACACTCTCAGCAGACCTCATCTATCGCACTCGGTATTGGGTAACATTAAGAGAGCAACAAAAATAATTGAAGAAGGTGGTCTGTTTTTCTTTCTTAGGTGACAGTAACAATGTAAATCACAATTGTTATCGTTTAAGAAGGAATACAATGTCACATAAATATGCATTACTAAGTGCAATGACCCTGAGCTCAGCCTTATTGGCCAGTGTCACTTTTGCTGTGTTGCCATCAAGCGTGCTCGCTGATGAATTGAAAGTTGAGGCTGCGGTAGAGAAAAAACACTACAACATCGCCGCTGGCAAGCTTTCAGTCGCACTTAATCAATTTGGTCAACAAGCTGGTATTTTATTGAGCTACACGCCAGAGCTAACAGACTCACTAAAGAGTAATGGTTTAAGCGGTCAATACTCAGTATTAGATGGCTTGCAAACACTTCTTCGCGGCAGTCAGTTATCTGTTATTCAGCAATCAGCGAATAGTTACCGATTGGTAAAGAAAGCCTCAGACTCGACTGATTTACCGATGGTAACGGTCACTGGGCAACAGTTTGCTATTTCACCGTATGCACCTATTGAAGGCTATGTGGCTAAACGCGCTGCATCGGCAACAAAAAGTAATGCCTCGTTATTAGAAACACCACAATCTATTTCGGTAGTGACTCAAGAGCAATTACTTATTCGTGGTGCTAAGACACTGACACAGGCATTGCAATACACACCTAGTTTAAGTGTGCCTTATGGCTATGACACTCGTTACGATTGGTTTAGCCTACGTGGTTTTGATGCGAAAAATCAGGTGTATCGTGATGGTCTGTTGATTCCTACCAGCACCTACGGTCTTCCAAGAGCAGACAGTTATGCAATGGAACGTGTGGAAGTAATTCGTGGCCCGAGCTCGGTGACTTATGGACAAGCGCAACCCGGCGGTTTAGTTAATTTAGTCAGCAAGCGTCCCACTGAAGAAAACTTACGTGAATTACGCCTGTCGGCCGGCAGTGATGACTTTTTTGAATTAGCCGGCGATTTTAGTGGCAAAGTCGATGACGAAGGCAAGTTGCTTTACCGTCTTACCTTTGTGGGTAACGATGGTAATTCAGAAGTCGACTACAACGATTCTAGACGTAAGATGGTGGCGCCTTCATTAACTTGGAATATCAGTGATGACACACAATTAACGGTGCTTGCCGTTGAACAACATGATGAGCAAACTTATAGCTTTAATAGTCATTTCTCGCCTGCATTATTAAATACATTCAGTGCTATGGGTGGTGGTGCTAACGTTTATGACCGTGAGTTCGGATTTTTTGATGGCGAGAAGGATTTTAATAATTTTGATCGGGACTATCGGTCAGTGGGATATGAGTTTTCTCATGCGTTTAATGACACATGGTCTTTTAAACAGAATCTTCGTTATGACAACGTTGATTTAGACTTTA
>DRHY01000241.1 GCA_011052985.1 Methylophaga thalassica | reverse complement strand
CCATCATGCGGCTGTGAGATGAGATCTTTACCCGGAAGTGGTGCAAATCGACCACTGCTTGTAAGATCGTTGCTGATAATTTTAGAAATATCTTCCGGTGCAGAGAATCCTTCTGCTCCAAATGGAACGATAGCAATCGGTAAGGTAAGTAGCCAAGATGGTGAAAACTACGATGTTCAGTTTCAATTATTTGATGTCTATAAGTCACAGCAGTTAGTTGGTAAGCGCTATCGTGTTCCTGCATCGGGGGTGCGTAGTTTGGCTCATCAAATTGCAGACGTTGTTTATGAAACCCTGACAGGTGAAAAAGGTATTTTTTCAACACGTCTTGCCTTTGTTACAGAAATTAGAAATGCAGACGGTGGTAAACGCTACGCCTTACAAATTTCAGATGCTGATGGTGCCAATCCACGCACGATTCTGCAATCAACTCAGCCAATTATGTCGCCAAACTGGTCACCTGATGGAAATAGGCTGGCTTATGTGACGTTTGAAAACAATAAATCCGAAGTTTATGTGCAAGAGCTGAGCTCAGGTAAACGTCAATCTGTCGCTTCATTTCGAGGGCTAAACAGTGCTCCGTCGTGGTCTCCTGATGGCAAAAAACTGGCACTGACCTTATCTAAAAATGGAAATCCAGAAATTTATATACTGGACCTAGCCTCGGCGAAATTATCTAGGGTGACGCATAATTCTCAAGCCATTGATACTGAAGCAGTATGGATGCCCAACGGTAAAGAAATTTTATTTACCTCTGATCGTGGTGGTCGTCCGCAAATTTATCGCGTAAATGCTGATGGTGGTCGCGCGGAACGTGTTACGTTTGAAGGCAGTTACAATGCATCTGCTGATATTTCACCAGATGGACGAATGATGGCGATGGTGCATGGTGAAAATGGTAAGTATCATATTGCTGTTCAAGATCTTCAAACTGGCGCGGTTCAGGTGTTAACCGAAACCGGTGCTGATGAATCCCCAAGCTTTGCGCCAAACGGCAGCATGATTCTCTACGCTACCGAGCAAAAAGGCAGAGGTATTTTAGCCGCTGTGTCTGTAGATGGTCGAATCAAACAACGTTTGGGTGAGTCCGGTAGCGCTGTTCGTGAGCCGGCATGGTCGCCTTTCAAAAAATAATCTTTAGGAGTAGTTATAAATGAGTAAGTTAAAACTGTTAGTCGTATTGCTGCCTGTGGTGTGGTTGGCTGCATGTAGCTCTACCCCAAATAAAGGTATGAATGAAGCTGATGTTGCCGTAGAGGATTTGAGTGCAGAATCTTCAGCAATGAATGGTAATGCTGGAGCGGAAGGTAGTGAGTACGGTTCAGAAACGCAAGTTGTTGTTGGTGAAGGTGAGTACCAGGGTAGCGAATTAAATGACCCGTCAAGCCCATTATCAAATCGTGTTGTTTATTTTGACTATGACAGTGCTAGTGTTCGTCAACAGGATCAAGCTATTCTTCAAGCACATGCTGCTTACTTAGCGAAAAACCCTAATGTGACAGTTCGTATTGAAGGTCATACTGATGAACGTGGTTCACGTGAATACAATTTAGCGTTGGGTGAACGTCGTGCATTGTCAATCCGTCAAATTTTAATGTTACAAGGCGGGCAATTGGATCAATTCCAAGTCACTAGTTTTGGTGAAGAGCGTCCAGCTGTTGATGGTAATGATGATGCCGCTTGGGCCCAAAACCGTCGTGTTGAATTAGTATATGTAGGTAGATAAAAATGCAATTAAAGAGCAATAAAAAGCTCCTATGTGCTCTTATCCTTTCTGTCACTCTGCCTAACATAAGTTGGGCAGAGTCTGAGCCTCTTCAGCAGCGGGTTGAACGCTTGGAGAGAATCATACAAGGACAAGGCCTGATGAATTTGATCTCCCGTGTAGATCAACTTCAAAATGAAGTAAAGCGTTTAAATGGTGAAAATGAGTCACTAAGACATGAGCTTGAACAGAGTCAAAAACGTCAGCGTGAAATGTATATTGATCTAGATGAGCGATTACAGCAGGTGACTTCCAACTCAGTCCAGCCTAATTCAACCGCTGGCGATGATGCCAGTAATCCAGTCGATGAGTCAGCATCTGATTCTGCTGAACTTTCAACGGCACCTGTTGCAGTTGAAAATGGTGAAGCTGCCTATCAGGCCGCGCTTCAGACACTTCGCAGTGGTCAATATCAGCAAGCAATTGATGCCCTAGCGGTATTCCCAGATACGTATCCAGGTAGTGTTTATTTACCGAATGTTTATTACTGGCAAGGTGAAGCTAAATATGTGCTGAGAAGTTTTGCAGACGCAGCGGCGCTTTTTCAAATAGTTATTGACCAATATCCTGACAGCAGCAAAGTACCGGATGCACTATTAAAGCGTGGGTTTAGTGAGCAAGAAATGGGGGATACGCAACGAGCACTGGCAACACTCAATCAGGTGATTGATAGCTATCCAGATAGTTCAGCTGCACGTTTAGCTAAAGTACGTCTAGAGCGTATACAGCAGTCATCTAACTAATAACTGGGCCGGAATTTATATGGCGCAGTGTCGTATCACAGAAATTTTCTATTCGCTTCAAGGTGAGTCAAGGACCGTAGGCTTTCCAACAGTTTTTGTCCGTCTGACAGGCTGTCCTCTTCGGTGTGGTTATTGCGATACTGAGTATGCTTTCCATGGCGGCGAGAAGATGGATATTGAGGACATTGTTACTCAGGTTGCAGCTTATAATCCATCTTATGTTTGCGTCACAGGTGGTGAACCTCTTGCACAGCCCAACTGCATCCCGTTACTCACCGCTATATGTGATCTTGGTGTCAATGTCTCATTAGAGACTAGTGGTGCAATGGATATCAGTAAGGTCGATCCGCGGGTTAGTCGTGTTATGGATCTCAAAACGCCTGGTTCAAAAGAAGAAAGCAAAAACCGTTATGGCAATATTGATCTGCTGACAAATCAAGATCAATTGAAATTTGTCATATGTCATCGTGACGACTATGACTGGTCCGTGGCAAAACTACGTGAGTATGAATTAGATAAACGTTGTGAAGTATTATTTTCTCCCATTCATGGTGAGCTTCAGCCTGCACAACTAGCAGAATGGATCGTAGCTGATAATTTACCTGTGAGAATGCAGATTCAAATGCATAAATACTTATGGGGAGAGGAGAAAGGTCGTTGAAAAAAGCCGTTATCTTATTATCAGGTGGTCTCGATTCGGCTACTGTTTTAGCTATTGCAAAAAATGAAGGTTACGAGTGCTATACCATCAGCTTTGATTATGGGCAGCGTCACAGAGCTGAGTTAGATGCCTCCAAACAGTTATCTACAGCTTTCGGTGCAGAGGTACACAAAGTGATCAATATCGATCTAACATCAATTGGTGGCTCGGCCTTAACGGATAAAACTATTGCTGTGCCAGAGTCACATGAAGAGGGTATTCCAATAACCTATGTGCCTGCCAGAAACACAGTCTTTTTATCTATTGCTCTTGGTTGGGCTGAAGTCTTAGGGGCTGAGGCTATTTTTGTTGGTGTAAACTCTGTAGATTACTCTGGCTATCCGGATTGTCGGCCTGAATATATTGCTGCTTTTGAGACGATGGCTAACCTCGCTACAAAAACCGGAGTCGAGGGAAATAAACTTAGGATTGAAACCCCATTAATTGATCTCAGCAAACAAGCAATTATCGAAAAAGGGATGGATTTAGGTGTCGACTATGGTTTGACTGTTTCATGCTATCAAGCAGATGAACATGGTCAGGCCTGTGGTGAATGTGATTCATGCCGCTTTCGCAGAGAAGGCTTTAAACAAGCAAATATCTCAGACCCAACGCGATACCGATTTTAATCTCCATTTTTCAATGGCTGTTGTGCGTCGAATTCTTCTAGTCTCTCTAAGGCTTCTGAAAGGGCTTTTTTAGTATCAATATCATCAGGTCGGAATAAATAGGCTCTGGCAGCATTGATTAAGGGCGTCATGAGTTTGTCTTTTTGCTGCATGAACAATAAAGCTTGGCCCAAATGGTGTTGATCGTGATTTGTTTCAATCAGTAACTCAGCATTGTTAAACGCCGTTTTAAAGGTGGCGTCATCTGGTTTTCTAATTGTAGTCATAAGCACCGCCAAAAGAAAATACAAAAAAAAGCATGTTAGGGGTTGTCATTTATTCAGAATACGGTATTATGTCGCGCTTGGTTTGGGCCGTTAGCTCAGTTGGTAGAGCACCGGACTTTTAATCCGATGGTCCCGCGTTCGAGTCGCGGACGGCCCACCACAAATTCAAAGGGTTATGCTTCTAGCATAGCCCTTTTTTGTATCTGAAAGTTATGATTTACATGAGGTGGATCACAAACTTTAGCAATCGCTCGATACTGTATATCTGAAACAGACACGTCTAAACAGATTGATTACCTACCTATCAAAAGCGTACAGAACTCTTTCTAGTAGCTAACCTAAATGAATAATGACTCCAGTCATGAGATATTTTCACAAAGCCGTAATTCTTGACGCTGGTATAAGCCAATACCTTTTTTCTATATCTGTAACTTCAATCATCAATTTTTCTATATCTGTAACTTCAATCATCAATCTACGAATTAACACATGTCTGCTTACCGACATCTGCTTTTCTTCGTTCGCCGTTGGAAACAAGATAAAAAACGATCTCAATAACAATGTTAGAAGTTAGACCTTAGACCTCGAACAGTTATTTCGGCAATGGGACACAGATGACTAAGTGAGATGACAGACAGATGCTGCTATCCGATTGCCTGTTAAACTATATATATGAAAAAACTCCCACATGAAATGAGAGTTGAAGTCAGATTGATAATAGGTCTGTATAGGAAGTCATTGAGCCTAGAAATCATTTATTAGATAAAACAACAAAGGAAAAGTCACAATATTCATTTGTTGCAGATAACAAATAGCTCTAATAGAACTGCTGATACTGAGGCTAGACAATGCTGATAGGTGCAGAATTCATTGCTCTAAAGCAAATATCAGACTAAGAGCCAAAAAAAACCAATAGCGTAAAAATTGATTTTTACCTGTAAGTATTTATTTATTCTAGATAAATTCTGAGGGAGAGGAAATAAAGACAAATTACAGCTAAAAAATATGACAAAAAGATGACAGTTTTTATTGCAAAGGTCTGACGTGTCGCGTAAGATGCGCAGCCTTAGTTAACGAACACGTAGCAACGGATTCGGAAACAATTCAACCAAACGATTTAGTGATTAATTAGTTAAATTATTTAGTTGACAGCCTGGCAAGAAGCTGTATAATTCTCGCTTCTTTGTTG
>DRHY01000240.1 GCA_011052985.1 Methylophaga thalassica | reverse complement strand
CGCCGGCTAATTGATTAGTGTCCCCTTCACGAACTAATTGAAAAACCTGTTGCGCAAGCGCGATCATTTGTTCATCCATAACTGCTGATTTATTTTCTTGTTCGCTCATGATGCCTCCACCAATGTTCTACATATCTTTGCTGTGTCTATAACGCTTTACCTACTCAACTAATGTGAGTTCAAGCTGTCACTTATGCCAGTATAGTCAATATAAAGGCACTAAGCTCGGCAAGCCTTAGCTTTTATCAAAATAGGGGAAAACAAGATGAAACCACAAGCAACGATAGAACCGAGAAAACAAGATGATAAAACGGTTTATCAAGTCGAAAAAGAAAATACACAAGAATGTTTTGATACCTATCAAGCCGCTTTAGACTATGTGTTAGCTCAAGGCTGGCAGGTTAAGCGTGATAGCTCACCAGAGTCGATGATTATTGAAACGCGTTTTATGAAGCCTTAAGGCAGGCAGCTAGATAATGCTGTCTCAATCGATGAAAACCTCATCACTGACCGAGATCAGACCTGCATCGATGATATTGCCGTAAATACCGAGGTTTTGATCGGCTTGTTTAACGATACTTCGCAGAATATCTGTATCTTTTCCTATCGTGGCTTGCTCTCTGGTGACAGCCCCGCATCGTGGCGCGGCATCACAACAATCGACTTTGGCGGCTGATATTCTCATGGTTTTGTTCAACCAAGCTTGCTCAACCAAGCCATCCATACCAGGTAACGTTTCAATAACAATGTTGGGGCGAAAGCGCTCGACCGCCCAATCAGAATCCGGTCGCAGCTGTTTCATATAGTCCAAGCTGGCGGTGGTGATTAGATGAAAGGGAGTAACTAGGAAAAAGGTGCCAGGTAAGGAAACAAACTCTTGCATTTGCTCAGGCAAATTATCTAAATCAGGCAAAGGCTCACCAGGTTCACGATCGAAGGTCGCTTTTAATTCCTCAAGCCACGTATGGTCATCTTTTTTGTAACGACGGTAAAAGTCTGCGTCGTCAATTGATCTCAAGGGTTCTAGTGTGGAATCTAAGCCTGTAAGCACCGACAAATATTTATGTACATGAGGCTCGTCACTTCCCACCACGGATCCATCCGGCAGGGTAATATCAACCTGATCATCGGGTCCCGTATTGTCACCTTTTCGACAGCGTGCAGAGGCTCGCAATAAATCAGGGCGAAACTTACAGCTTTGAATTTCCTGACGCTTTGTATCTTGTATGGCCCATATACGGTCACCGTTAAGGCCAAGCTTGCCTAACTCACATTGCTGAAGCTGCTCACCCGCCATGCCTTTTACTGGATAACGCCAAATCTGTTTAACTGTGCCAACTTTAGTCATCATTCACCCGATTAAAATGGTTTTTAAATGAAGTCTATAAAGTGCTGACCAAGTTGTATATTAGGAACATTGCGTATACCCCCCTTTTTTACCAAATCACAGGCAAAAAAAAGCCCCAACTAAGGGGCTTTTCTGTTTCAACTGAGAAACTATTATCTATTGCAGATGTACATAGTTACTTCAAAGCCGAAACGCATGTCTGAATATTCTGGTTTAGTCCACATAATAATTACCTCGTTGGTTGTGTATTTGTTTGTACGGTTTCCATGTTACGACTCGAGGTCAAATAAACATACCGATTTTTCCTTTTCATTACTCAGGATTTTCCTGAGTGTACAGATGGCAGGTCTATTTTGGGTCGCATTTAAGAACCCACGTCATATTCATAACTTAATTAAAAAAATAAATAGTCACAAGCATAAGCCTACTGTGGCTGACATAGACTGAGTTCAGCAGCTCGCTGCAGAACAGTGAAAATTAAAAATGATTCTGCAGTAGCGGTTTATGCAGTAAAATTGAGGATTGATATCTAACCACTTTTATATTGTGAACACATTCCTGCTACGAAAATTATCGGCTTTTATTGGGTCATTTAGATTACATATGGTGCCACCAGAGCATCAGCAACAAGTAATTATCCGAACCGCCGTCAAGTTGCCTATCATTCTGGCTGATGGTCGTGAAGCAATGACTGAAATGTATAGTTTCACCGGATTAGTTGATGGTAAAGAACACTTCGCTCTTAAGTTAGGGCAACCTGACGCTAACTCACCATTAGTCAGGCTCCACTCTGAATGTGTGACAGGTGATGCCTTAGGCTCAGCAAGATGTGACTGTGGCCCCCAACTGCAAGAAGCACTGACAATTTTAGACAAAGAAGGTGGTTACCTTCTTTACCTTCGTCAAGAAGGTCGAGGTATTGGTTTGTATGAAAAGGTGGATGCCTATCGATTACAAGAACTCGGTCACGACACGTTTACGGCTAATCTAGAACTGGGTCATAACATGGACGAACGTGATTATGATGTGGCTGCAGATATGCTTAAAGCACTTAAGGTTCAACGATTAACTCTCCTCACGAACAATCCTGACAAATGCAAACAACTTAACGCAGCAGGCATTCAAGTTGATGGCAAGCGCCCAACAGGCGTTTTCTCCAATCGTCATAATCAACACTATCTTTCATCAAAACGACTTAAGGCCAATCATCAGATCGACATTGAAAAGCCTGAAGACAGCTAAAACTCTCAAACTGTATTCAACGCCTGAAAATAGTCGTGTATTTCTTTCAGGTTACTCTGGATATAGTCCAAGAAAGCTTGGGCAACGGGTGTAGAGTGTTTACGCTGTGGCGATACTAGACACCACGTTCTCCGTAATGGAAAGCCCTTGATATCCGGTGTCTTTAACTGCCCTAATTTCAGTTCTGCCAATACACTTAATTTAGGTAATACCGCCACACCTAAACCCGCAATAACAGCATGTTTTATGGCATCGTTAGACCCTAGCTGCATGTAAGGATTGAATAATAAGCGTTGCTGTTGGCAATGCTGCTCTAAAGCTAGCCGATTACCTGAGCCTTGTTCACGACTCAATAAATTAGCATCCAAAAAAGCTTGGGCACTCACGTCCTTTTTTGAGGCCAGAGCATGCTGAGCTGACATCACGGGTATCAACTCATTATCTAAAAACGGTAATGAAGCCAAAGACCGATCATTAGGTACGAGCCCCATAATCACTAAGTCTTCTTTATTATCTTTTAAACGCTCGATCGCCTGAGTGCGATTCACAATATTTAAATTCACATTAACTCGTGGATAGCGAGCGACAAACCCTCTTAATATATGTGGTACCGCATATTGAGCTGTGCTCACTGCGCATAAATGTAATTCTCCAGATAAATGTCCCTCTAGACGATGAAGTTCACTCTGTAAATTTTGAACTTGCTCAAATATCTGGATGATATGCTGAGCAACACTCTCTCCCGCTAAGGTGCAGTAAAGCTTTCTGCCCACAAATTCAAATAGCGGCTGACCCAATGCTTCCTCTAACTTCTTCACTTGTGAGCTAACCGCAGGTTGTGTCAGACCAAGACTTTCAGCGGCTTTGCCATAACCTTGTTGCTGATAGACGGCCTGAAACACCTGCATTTGTCTGAACGACAAACGACTAATTAATTGCTGTAAAGTCAATGACATACTAAGTTCCACACCTAATGCATAAGCTATTACTTATCTGTAATCAAAATTATATCAATTTTTCTTTATGACTGGTTTGCTTTAGCCTACTTCTAGATTCAGTCTGGAGTAATTCATGATCAAGAAAGTCTTAATTGCCAATCGGGGGGAAATCGCTGTTCGTATCGTGCGAGCCTGTGCCGAAATGGGGATTCGTTCCGTTGCCATTTACACTGAACCGGATCGATATGCCTTACACGTTAAGCGTGCTGATGAGTCGTATTCACTAGGTGAAGATCCTTTAGCAGGTTACTTAGATCCATTACGTATTGTTAATTTAGCCCTCGAAACAGGCTGTGACGCCATTCACCCTGGCTATGGATTTTTGTCAGAGAATGCGGAGTTTGCCCGTTTATGTGAAAAACATAACATCCAGTTTGTGGGGCCCAAATCAACTGTTATCGACAAAATGGGTGATAAAACATCAGCTCGAGATAGCATGCGTGCTGCAGGTGTACCAATAACGCCAGGCTCTGATGGAAACTTGGCGAATGTTGAGGAAGCATTAGCGCTTGCAGAAGAAGTAGGTTATCCCATCATGATCAAAGCCACATCAGGTGGTGGTGGTCGTGGTATTCGTCGTTGTGATAGCCCTGACGAGTTACGTCAACAGTATCCTCGGGTCATTTCTGAGGCAACGAAAGCCTTCGGATCTGCCGAAGTGTTTCTTGAAAAGTGTATCGTAAATCCACGTCATATTGAGGTGCAAATTCTGGGCGACAGTGAAGGCAATGTTGTCCATCTCTACGAGCGTGACTGTTCGATCCAACGTCGTAACCAGAAATTAATTGAAATCGCCCCCAGCCCACAGTTAACCCCTGAACAACGTGATTATGTCGGTGATTTAGCGGTTAAAGCAGCGAAAGCAGTGGGGTATGAAAATGCAGGTACCGTGGAGTTTTTATTAACGGGTAATGAAGTGTACTTCATGGAGATGAATACACGTGTTCAAGTCGAACATACCATCACTGAACAAATTACCGGTGTGGATATAGTCCGGGAACAGTTACGCATCGCTTCAGGCTTGCCATTGAGCTATCGCCAACAAGACATTAGTTACCGTGGCTTTGCTCTGCAATTTCGTATCAATGCTGAAGATCCTAAAAATGATTTTTTACCGAGTTTTGGTCGTATTACGCATTACTACGCACCGGGTGGACCGGGTGTCCGAGTTGATACGGCGATTTATACCGGTTATGAAATACCACCTTACTATGACTCAATGTGTCTCAAACTGGTGGTGTGGGCATTAGACTGGGAAGATGCGATCAACCGTGGCCAGCGTGCTTTGGACGATATGCGTTTACACGGTATTAAAACCACCGAAAATTATTACAAACAGATTTTGAATCATCCTGATTTCCGTTCTGGTCATTTTGACACGAGTTTTGTGCCAAGCCACCCAGAACTACTCGACTATTCAAACAAACGACGTCCCAGTGCAGTCGCGCTGGCCTTGGCCACTGCAATCGCAGCCCATGCAGGCTGGTAAGCCTCACCACTAGCTGGAGTTATTATGAAAAAAATTGAAGTTACTGATGTCATTCTGCGTGATGCTCATCAATCCCTCATCGCTACCCGCATGCGCACTGACGATATGCTGCCAATATGTGAGAAATTGGATAAAGTTGGCTACTGGTCCTTAGAAGTCTGGGGCGGCGCCACATTTGACGCTTGCGTTAGATACTTAAAAGAAGATCCATGGGAACGTCTACGCCAACTTAAAGCTGCCTTACCCAATACACGGTTGCAAATGTTATTACGTGGTCAGAATTTACTTGGCTATCGCCATTACGCTGATGATGTAGTGGAAGCGTTTGTTCAGCGTGCTGCTGATAATGGGATTGATGTATTTCGTGTGTTTGATGCACTTAACGATATCCGCAATCTTGAAACAGCGATGAAGGCCGTCAAAAAAGCCGGTAAACATGCTCAAGGGACCATTGCTTACACCACTAGCCCTGTTCACACACCAGAATTGTTTGTAAAACTCGCCAAAGATTTACAAGCCATGGGGGCTGATTCTATTGCCATTAAAGACATGGCTGGACTTCTCGCTCCTTATCCTGCCTATGACCTGGTTAAAGCTATCAAAGCAGAAGTCAATCTGCCATTGGTTATTCATAGCCATGCCACATCTGGTTTAGCGGCGCAGTGCCAACTGAAAGCCATTGAGGCAGGTGTGGATCGTATTGATACGGCGATCTCTTCATTCGCTGGCGGCACAAGTCACCCGGCAACAGAATCTCAAGTCGCAGCGCTTAGAAATACCGATTGGGATACCGGACTTGATCTCAACTTATTGTCAGAGATCGCGGATTACTTTCGTGACGTTCGTAAGAAATACCATCAGTTTGAAAGTGAATTTACTGGGGAAGATGTCTCGGTACAAATCAATCAAGTCCCTGGCGGTATGATGTCTAACTTAGCGAATCAGCTAAAAGAACAAAATGCTTTGGATAAAATTCGTGATGTATTCGCAGAAATCCCGCGTGTACGGGAAGACTTAGGTTATCCACCTTTAGTCACCCCAACCTCTCAAATTGTCGGTACCCAAGCCGTTTACAATGTGCTGGCAGGCGAGCGTTATAAAACCATCACCAATGAGGTAAAACGCTATTTACAAGGTGGCTATGGTCAAGCACCAGCTCCGGTCAATAAAGAGCTGCAAAAGAAAGCCATTGGTAATGAAGAAGTCATCGAGTCACGACCGGCAGATGCACTAAAACCTGAACTGACTAAGCTACGTGCCGATATTGGTGAATTAGCGACTTCAGAAGAAGATGTATTAACCTTTGCCATGTTCCCCGATCTGGGGCGTGAGTTTTTACAACAACGCGCCGATGGCAATTTAAAAGCTGAAGCCTTACTTCCAGTCAGTGAGGGACAAACATCAAAAGATTCGATTGCAACCGAATTCAAAGTGGATGTCCATGGTGAAAGTTATGATATCGCCATTACCGGCGTAGGTGATGTCGGTGGCGGCAAACGTAAATTTTACATCTCTATTGATGGCATGCCTGAAGAAGTTACTTTTGAGTCACTCAACGAATATGTCAGTGAAGGCAATGGCTCCGGAGGTCGTAAGAAAGCTACTGAGCCTGG
>DRHY01000239.1 GCA_011052985.1 Methylophaga thalassica | reverse complement strand
TAAAAAAGATCGACCTGTGCAACTGAAAGGTTCAAACCAATCTCTATACAACTATGGTCTTATCGAAAGCGGCGATGACGATGCGATTCGTGGAAAAGGTGCAAACCTAACCATCGATAATTCAGGCACCATTATTGGCGGTGACCGCGGCATTCGTCTTCAGGACAAAGCAAATAACTTCACTTTAATTAACCGTGAAACAGGCAAAATCGTTTCTGAAAACCAAGCAATCAGGTTAGATAACGACGCTGAACTGGAAAATGCACATATCACTAACTATGGTGCCATAGAGAGTGAAAAAGGCCGTGCCATTCAGAGTCGTGGCCCAGGCACAACAGTGATTAACCATGGCACCTTACGTGGTAATGAAGAAGTCATTGAAGCGCGTGAAGATTTCACACTTGAAAACCATGGCACCATCGCTCTGAATGGTCTGTCATGGGATGCCGGCACAAAAACGTGGACAAATACTGGCGCCACAAATGATGAAGACGGTGTGCAATTTGCCAGCGGTACAGCTGATAACTATGGCGTTATCCTAGGCACCGATGACGGTGTAGATATCGATGAGGGCAAAGTACACAATCATGCGACAGGTGTGATTGTCTCGACAGGAACTGCAAGCGATCCTCTAGATGGCGGTAATGGCATCGACATTGACCCACTATTCGAGCCCACAAAAGGTGATGAACGTGTAGCAGGCCCGCTAACTATTGTTAACGAAGGCTATATCGAAGGGGTGAATGCCATTGGTGCCGATGAGGCAAGCACGGCCGAGGTCACCATCAAGAATAGTGGCACGTTGGTTGGTCGCTCAGGCAATGCAATTAAATTAGCCCCCAATCAAGGTGACAGCAGTCTTACGCTTTCTGGTAACAGTAAGATTAATGGCAACGTCATCTTTGGCAGCGGTGATGACTCGGTCATCATAGATGGACTGACACCGACCTCAGGTATGCTAAGCAGCGGTATCTTTGATGGTGGATTAGGAACCAACAGCATTATCTTCGATGACTTTTCTATCTCTGATATTTTGTCATTTGAGATTTCTGACGCCCTGATATACCTCTCACTAGGTGTTGGCAGTAATGAATTGTTATCAGGAAAATTCACTAACTTCTCTTCTTGGACTTTTGGTAAAGATGGTACGTTTTCTACCCAAGAGCTAGCGAGTCAGTTCTCAAATCCAAGTGCCGTGCCATTGCCAGCAGCATTGCCTTTATTTGCTTTCGGATTGATTGGCATGTGGGCAGGCCGTAAACGCCTTTCAGCTTAAGGCAATGAGCTTGGTCTGAACGCAGCTAAACCGTTCATGATTTAAGGTTATTAGCAGGATTAGGGCCAGTGAAAATACTCGATATTAAGTGTTTTCACTGGCCCTTTTTTATTTATACGTTCCGTTAAAACCAAGTCACCTTCCATCCTAGCATCAAGCTGGATAACCTCTTTAATGGATTCATGATAGTGTTTCTCTCAACACATGGTAGTAAAAAGAGGCTAGTTTTGATTTCACGTTACATAGCATTATGCGTTTTATTAGTGATATTGCAGGCATGTTCATCAATACCAACCACACAAAGTCGTATTGATACGGTGCAACAACTGGCATCACAAAAGAACTGGCAGTCACAGCTTATTACTACCTCGGCATTTAAGCTTCAAAGCTATGTGCCCATACCCCCCATATTATCTAACCGCTTAACTATTTATATAGAAGGTGATGGTCTGGCGTGGCTGAGTCGCCGTACAATTTCGTCCGATCCAACCCCAACCGATCCACTCACACTCAAATTAGCTTTACTGGATAAAGATAATGCCGTCTATCTTGCACGCCCCTGTCAGTATGTCTGGTCACAAAACTGTGACAGCAGGATGTGGACATCAGCACGCTTTTCACCTGAAGTATTGCAGTCAATGAATCAGGCAATAAATGAATTGAAAACACAATTTAAAGCAACATCTTTGCGTCTTATTGGTTACTCAGGTGGTGGTGCCATCGCTACTCTCTTGGCAGCTGAACGAAAAGATGTCGACCAGCTGGTCACCGTAGCAGGCAATCTTGATACCGATTTCTGGACAGATTTACAGAATATTTCACCACTGACTGAATCTCTCAATCCAGCTGATATCTGGCAAAAACTTGTCAACGTCCAACAAATCCACTTTGTCGGTAGTGAAGACAACATCATGCCAGAGGCTGTTGCCCAATCGTATCAACGGCATTTTCCTCAGTCTGAGCAACCCTTAGTCAGAGTAATCACCGGTATGACGCATCATTGCTGTTGGGTCGAGCACTGGCCAGAGATATTGCAGGAAATATCAGAGGTTGAAAAGTAATTATTTTGATTCAAAAACAGGTCTTTTATGACACTTTCACACTGTTCATGCGTCAATAATCGACAAAGCAAAAAATCAAAGGATGAATATGACTAAAACATACACAAAGAATGAGGCGGTAATTTCTGAGCTTGATGAGGTGCAATTTCAAGTAACGCAACAATGTGGTACTGAGCCACCGTTTAAAAATGCCTATTGGGACAACAAAGAGCCTGGCTTGTACGTTGATGTTGTATCAGGGGAACCGTTATTTACCTCTATAGATAAGTTTGACTCGATGTCAGGTTGGCCGAGTTTTACACGTCCTCTCGAAGCGAACAATGTGACTGAACATAGTGATGAAACTTTAGGCATGGTCAGAACCGAAGTACGTTCGACTCACGGCGATTCACATTTGGGCCACGTGTTTCCTGATGGGCCTGAAGAACACGGTGGCTTACGTTACTGTATTAACTCAGCCAGCTTACGTTTCATTCCCAAAGACCAGTTAGCTGATGAGGGTTATGCTGACTATTTACCCTTATTTGATGATGATACAGACAACGAAACAAACACCAAACAAACCGCTGTATTAGCCGGTGGCTGCTTCTGGGGGATGGAAGAGTTATTCCGCCAGCAAGCCGGCGTAATCAATACACGAGTAGGCTACACAGGTGGTCACGTACCTGATGTTACCTATAAAGATGTCAAACAAGGTGATACAGGTCATGCCGAAGCGATTGAAGTATTGTTTGATGCTACTAAAACAAGCTACCGAGACATCTTAGAGTTCTTCTTTATGGTGCATGACTCGACCACCAAAAACCGTCAAGGTAATGATATTGGTGACAGCTATCGCTCAGCTATTTTTGTTGAAAATACTGAACAAGCCAAGGTGGCTGATGAGTTGATTAAAGAATATGATGCCAGTGGTATCTTACC
>DRHY01000238.1 GCA_011052985.1 Methylophaga thalassica | reverse complement strand
ATCACATGTCAGTTCGTAAGATGTTGCCTAATCTGTAATTAAGGGAGAGTTTTCCAATGCCTAGAGTAAAACGCGGTGTGACAGCACATGCACGCCATAAAAAAGTTCTTGATCAAGCTAAAGGTTATTACGGTCGTCGTAAAAACGTATACCGTGTAGCTGTCCAAGCTGTAACAAAAGCCGGTCAATATGCCTATCGTGACCGTCGTCAGAAAAAACGTACTTTCCGTACACTTTGGATTGCGCGTATCAATGCGGCTGCACGTGAGTGTGGAATGTCTTACAGCAGAATGATTGATGGTTTGAAAAAAGCGTCAATCGAGATTGACCGTAAAGTATTAGCTGACATCGCTGTTCATGATGAAGCTGCATTTGCTGCACTTGCAGAAAAAGCGAAAGCTGCACTAGCTGAGTAAAAAACCGTTTTTAACGGAGCCAATGTGCTGCATTAAATAGAGAAGGGGCCTTAACATTGGCCCCTTTTTGTTTCTGATGTTGTTTGGGGGTAATGATGGCTGAACTGGATTCACAGTTACAGGCTTTAAATGAAATTGTTGACGAAGCAAAAGTGGCAATTGCTAATGCTGATGATAACCGGGCATTGGACACTGTTCGTGTCGAATATCTCGGCAAGAAAGGCAAAATTACAGCTTATCTAAAACAGCTAGGCAATGTTGGCGTTGAGGAAAGACCTGTCATTGGTAAATCAGTCAACTTAGCCAAACAAGATGTATCTGCCTTGATTGATGAAAGAAACAATCTGCTGACAGAAATGGCGATGAATGCTGCCTTGGCAGCTGAAACAGTCGATGTCAGCCTTCCGGGGCGAGATAGCGATATCGGTGGTTTGCACCCCGTGACACTAACACTGCAGCGTATAGAGCGATATTTCAAAAATATTGGCTTTGATATCGCTGAAGGTCCAGAAATTGAAGATGGACACCATAACTTCACGGCATTGAATATACCTGAACAGCACCCTGCTAGAGCGATGCACGATACATTTTATTTTGATGCTGATAAGTTACTTCGTACCCACACTTCTCCGGTACAAATTCGCGTTATGGAAGAGCAATCACCACCATTAAGATTGATCGCTCCAGGCCGTGTATACCGGCATGATTCTGATTTAACTCATACCCCAATGTTCCACCAAGTTGAAGGGTTGATGGTAGATGAAAATATCAGTTTTACAGACTTGAAAGGCGTGTTATCAGACTTCCTGCAGGCCTTTTTCGAAAAGCCATTAAAAGTACGTTTCCGTCCCTCATACTTCCCCTTTACTGAGCCGTCTGCTGAGGCGGATATCGAATGTGTGATCTGTGATGGTGAGGGGTGTCGCGTATGTAGTCACACTGGTTGGATTGAGATTTTAGGCTGCGGTATGGTTCATCCTAATGTCTTTAAACACGTCAATATTGATAGCGAGAAATTCCTAGGCTTTGCCTTTGGCTTGGGTGTCGAGCGTATGGCAATGCTGCGTTATGGCGTGAATGATCTTCGCTTGTTTTTTGACAACGATCTTCGTTTTCTCAATCAATTCAAATAATCATCGGGTCTATAGATAATGAAGTTTAGTGAAAAATGGTTACGTGAGTGGGTTAATCCGGATTTATCAACTGAAGCCTTACTTGAAATACTTACTGGTGCCGGGCTAGAAGTCGATGCAGTTGATGCTGTAGCTGGGGAGTTTAGTGGTGTCGTAGTAGGCCAAGTTATATCGCTTGAGCCTCATCCTGATGCGGACAAGTTGCGTTTTTGTAAAGTTGATGTTGCCGATGATGAGTATCTTGATATTGTCTGCGGCGCTAGCAATGTGCGTGAAGGATTAAAAATACCTGTAGCAAAGATTGGTTCCGTATTACCCGGTAACTTTAAAATTAAAAAGGCTAAATTACGTGGTGTTGCCTCCTTTGGCATGTTGTGTTCATCAAAAGAACTAGGCCTGACAGAATCGGCAGAAGGTTTGATGGAGCTTGCTGATGATGCACCTGTAGGTATAGATTTCAGACACTACATGGATTTAGATGATGTCTCTATAGACATTGACCTCACTCCTAACAGAAGTGATTGTCTTGGCGTTGCCGGTGTCGCTCGTGAACTTGGTGTATTGACTAATCTTGACCTGACTAAACCCGAGATTGTGGATGTGCTAGCAGAGACTGACAGCTCGTTTGTTGTTGAGGTAAAAGCTACTCAAGCCTGCCCTAAGTACATGGGGCGGGTCATCGAAGATATTGACGTTAATGCTAAAACACCACTTTGGATGTCCGAAAAATTACGCCGTAGTGGCCTCCGCAGTCTAGGCCCAGTTGTTGATGTGACAAATTATGTCATGTTGGAGCTCGGGCAACCAATGCATGCGTTTGACTTAGATACCGTCGATCAAAAAATTGAAGTCAGAGAAGCTAAAGCAGGTGAAACACTTACATTGCTTGATGGACAGACAGTAACTACACATGCTGGAACACTAGTTATAGCCGATGCATCATCTCCAATTGCTCTGGCGGGCATTATGGGAGGCAGTCAAAGCAGTGTGTCTAAAAACACAACGCGATTATTTCTCGAATCCGCCTTCTTTGCTACTGAAGCTATTGCCGGACAAGCAAGAAAATATGGCTTACATACAGATTCATCACATCGGTTTGAACGTGGCGTAGATCCATCTCTGCCTATTGTGGCAATGGAAAGAGCTACAGCGTTACTTAAACAGATTGTTGGTGGTAAGGCTGGTCCAATTATTCAGCAAATCAGCGAAGCAGACTTGCCGAAGTTAGATACTATTCATCTTCGATACCAACGAATTAAACGTGTTCTGGGGATTGAATTAGACAAACAATCTATTGAAGAGCAGTTGACGCGTCTAGGGCTACATCTCACTAGTGTAGATGATGGCTGGAAAGTAGATGTACCTTCTTTCAGATTTGATATCAGTATTGAAGTCGACTTAATCGAAGAGCTTGGTCGTTTGTACGGGTATGATAAATTGCCTAATACCCGACCACAGGGAACAGTACTTACTTCTAACATTACTGAGAAACTGAGTTCTGTTGAACGGTTACAACAATTGCTTATCAGTCGCGGGTATCATGAAGCAGTGACTTACAGCTTTGTTGAACCATCGATGCAACTACTGCTTGCTGAAGACTCTAAACCAGCCATTAAACTGAAAAATCCAATTTCAGCGGATCTTTCAGTAATGCGAACTAACCTATGGCCTGGCTTAGTGCAAGCGACCGTTTATAATGCGAATAGACAACATCAACGTATTCGTTTTTTTGAAATTGGTCGTGTTTTTAAAGGCGATTTAGAATCCATAGAGCAGCAGCGTCAAATTGGCGGTTTAATTTACGGTTCGCAAAATAGCGAGCAATGGTTGATTGATGATCGTCAGGTTGACTTTTTTGATATTAAAGCCGACGTCGAGGCCTTGCTTAAAATTGGCCAAGGGGAGATATCCTTCAAAGCTGAAGAGCACCAAGCATTACATCCAGGGCAGTCTGCTCGCGTTTATAAAAATGGCAGTCCGATCGGCTGGGTTGGTGCACTCCACCCTAAACTAGCAAAACCGCTAGAATTAGATGGAAAAGCATATGTATTTGAATTAAATCTGGATGCTGTACTGTCTAAACAGGTTCCTGCTTTTGAAATTCTATCTAAATTTCCAGCGTTAAGACGAGATTTGGCATTGGTTGTTGAGGATTCAGTCACCGCCAGTCAAGTTGACGATTGCTTACGAGGGATTGATTCTGATATTCTTAAGTCAATTCAATTGTTTGACGTGTATAGTGGTCAGGGAGTCGAGCCTGGTAAGAAGAGTCTGGCCATCGCATTTATGCTTCAACATCAAGACAGAACGTTGACTGACGAAGAAGTAGAGATACTTCTTAAAATGGTCACAGACAAATTAGAACAAGAATTAGGTGCGGCAATTCGTTCGTAACCACGTATAACATAATAAGAATTATTTGAGGTAGACATGGCACTGACTAAGGCCGATATGACAGAACAACTTTACGATGAACTTGGCTTTAACAAACGTGAAGCCAAAGAACTTGTGGAAATGTTTTTTGAAGAAATTCGCACAGCATTAGAAAAAGGTGAGCAGGTAAAATTATCAGGTTTTGGTAATTTTGAATTACGTGATAAAAGTGAACGCCCTGGCCGTAACCCTAAAACGGGTGAGGAAATTCCAATCACTGCGCGTCGCGTAGTAACGTTTAGACCCGGGCAAAAGTTGAAAGCAAGGGTGGACAATTATGCTGGAAGCAAGTAACAACAACGAATTACCTGTTATACCTGCAAAGCGATACTTCACTATCGGTGAGGTAAGTGAGTTGTGCGGGGTGAAACCCCATGTACTTAGGTACTGGGAGCAAGAATTCTCTCAACTGAAACCGGTAAAACGACGCGGAAATCGTCGTTATTATCAGCGTCATGATGTGGTACTGATTCGTGAAATTCGTGGCTTATTATACGAGCAAGGTTTCACCATTGGCGGCGCCAAACAACAATTAGGCACGGATATCAAAGCAAACACAACTTCTGAGAAACAGTCAGATCATAAACAGTTGGTGCGTGAACTTCTCCACGAACTAGAAGATTTGAAAACGTTGTTAAATTAATAGCGATTTCTTCTCGAACTAAAAAAACCTGCTAAGCTCGACTTTAGCAGGTTTTTTTTTGGATTCTGGCCAATTTTCAGCTATGTTCTGTTATCTTGTTGTGCGCAATATAAAATGAACTTATGAATGATAGAGAGTCCAGACTTAATTGAGGTAAGACATGACTAGAATAAAGTTAGAACATATTTACATAATTTGCATACTTTCAATTTTATCTCTAACTACAGCAAAAGCTGATACAACATATCAGTTTCATGTGACCAACCAAGAAGGAGTTCCTTTAAGTGATGTGGTCATAGAGCCGATATTTCAATCAACCTCAACGACTCAAAATAGTATTCACAAACTCGCTTCGATAGATCAAATAGATAAACAATTTAAACCTCGTCAAATTGTGATTCAGAAAGGACAGCTTGTAGAATTCCCAAATAGTGACAATATTCGACACCACGTTTACTCATTTTCTAAGGCTCATGTGTTTGAGCTTAAACTTTATGCCAACAAACCTAAATCGCCTATTCTGTTTGAGCATGCCGGTGTCGTTGTTCTTGGCTGTAATATCCACGATAGTATGATTGGTTATATTTATGTGGCGGACTCTAACGATGCTGTGCAGAGTGATGCAAGTGGTCAGGCTACTCTATCAGTGGAAAGTAACGTGTCACAAATACGTGTCTGGCATTCTAATCAGGCAGTCAGTGCAGAGATACAAAACATTATAGATATCAATTCCCTGACGAATGCTAACGATAAAGGCTTAGAAATCACTATTGAGACAATTAAACCTGCAGCTAGAAATAGTTTTGAGGATGTGTTTGATGTGGATTTATCAAATTAAACTCCGCAATAAAATTTTTCTTCTATGCGCAGCACTTGTGTTGTTTACCACGGTTGTTATTCAAGCAAGTACATGGTGGGCATCAAATAAATATAATCAGCAGCAGTTAGTTAGTCATGTTACCAGTGCTAAACAAGTATTAAAGTCCTACCTCTCTGCACAAGAAAAACAACTTGTTACGGCGGCGAAAGTGCTGACATCTGATTTTGGTTTTATACGTGCTGTAGCCACGTCAGACGAACAGACCATTAAGAGTGTGCTACTCAATCATGGTGAGAGAATCAATGCCGCTTTAATGTTACTGATTGACCTCAACGGTAACTTGATCACTTCAAGCCATCAGGAAAATCAGTCTTCTGACTTGGGAAGTGAGTCAATAAAGTATCTAATTGCTCATCCGGGGCAAAGTTTTTTCTCAACGATAAATGGAGAGCTTTATCAATTAATTCTCTTACCAGTAAAAGCTCCTCATACAATTGCGTATAGTATTTTGGGCTTTAGAATTAATGTAAACAGTATTAATGAATTGAAAAAGCTTACCGGAGTTGATGTCAGTTTTTATGAAGGTGATGCTCACATCTTGAGCTCAACAATTCGCTTGGATAGCTTTAGTGATTTCAGAAATATGCTTAAGAATGAGGTGGCACATTGGTTTGTTATAAAGCGACCTGCATTTATCACAGATGAAATGCCTCTTTCCTCCATTGCCGCAAATCCTATTGGTGTCATGCTTATCAGTAGCCTAGCGCCTCTCTATAAACAGTATGATGAGATTGTGATGAACAACCTTGTTTTAGCACTTATCGTGTCAGCACTTGCTTCACTACTTAGTATTTTGTTTGCTAGAGGAATTACCACACCGTTATCAAAGTTAAGTAAATTAGCTCAAGAGTATTCTGTTGGACACTATCAATCTAAAATAGATAATAAAAGAAGTAGTGTCGAAGCACAGCAATTGTTTACAGCCTTTGAAACAATGGGTGAGAGAATAAAGCAGCGTGAGGACAAAATTCTTTATCAAGCTCAACATGACATATTAACTGGACTTTATAACGCTGAAACAATCAAAGAAAAACTCATTGATTATTTGGCGGATGACAATAAAAAATTACTTATCACTTTCAGCATTCGTAACTTTCGCCAAATTAATGATCGGCTGGGTCCTGATATAGCTGATCAATGTCTTAAAACACTGGCAATGCGACTTAATTCAACACAAATTGTTGATGTCATCGCATCGGCCCGTCTGGATGGTATAGAGTTCTTCTCCCTTATAAATGTGTCAACACATATTAGTGTTATTAATCAAGTTGACGGTTTTTTAACGGCACTTGAAGGCACACTAAATGTATCGAATATATCGGTAAACCTTGAGTTAAATGCCGGTGTTGTTATATACCCTGATCATGGGCAGTTAAGTCAGATACTGTTAAGGCGAGCGAGTGTTGCATTGGATCATGCACGCAAGAACAGCATACGTACTTATCTTTATACTCAAGGAGAGGATGAGCAATACCTAGAACGGTTACATATCATCGATGCGTTGAAAAAAACCTTAAAGATTAACCCCTCGATAAATCAAGAACTGTTTATGGTCTATCAACCCAAAATAGATTTGAAAGAGCAAACTATTAAGGCCGAAGCCCTGATTCGATGGATTCATACTGAGAAAGGATTTATTTCTCCTGAATTATTCGTTGCGCTTGCAGAACAAGCTGGCTTGATCATCGATTTGACTAATTGGGTCATCGACGCTGTTTTTCAGCAAATGGCTAAATGGCAGAGAGGTGAAGTCTCGATACCTGTTTCGATCAATGTATCAGCACAAGATCTGAACAATGAACAATTTGAATCAAATATCCTCAAGCAAGCCGAGAAGTATCAAGTGGACATACAGGATGTCATGTTAGAAATTACTGAACGTGACATCATGCACAATGAACAGAAAGTGATTCAATCACTAAAAAGCTTGAAAAGTCATGGATTCATGATATCGATTGATGATTACGGTATAGGTCAATCAAGCTTATCTAAGTTAAAAGAGCTGCCAGTGCATGAAATTAAATTGGATAAAAGTTTTATTATGCCGTTATCAGAATCAGAAAAAGATAGGTTAATCGTTCGTTCTACTATCCAATTGGCCCATGCTCTAGACTTTAAAGTTGTGGCCGAGGGTGTTGAAAATAAAGCCAGTCTGGACATACTAGAGGAGTTAGGGTGTGATCAGATCCAAGGTTACTTTATTAGTAAACCACTTAAAGTAGAAGACTTTAATCAATGGCGAGAAAAGTATGTGGAAGACAATTTTATTTAATCTAACCATCCTATTTCCGATTTTAGTATCGGCAGCTGATGGTAAATTAATAGCCACGCCTGGCGTTTCTCAAATTGAAGGAAGTGGTGGAGGGGGCTTGGTTCCTTGGGCACAACTTGCCGGTTATGCCAGTCGTGATGAAGTTGCCTTTAATGTCTTTTGTAGTCGAGGTGATGTTGATGATTACACCTTAGATGTCTGTGGAGCTCAAGCGAACTTATATGACCGTTTAGAGCTTTCAGTTGCAGAGCAAGAATTCCATGTGGAAGCACTGGATTTAAATATTCGGCAACGTATTTTAGGTGCAAAACTTCGTTTATACGGCGATCTTGTTTACAGTAAATGGCCACAGCTTAGTTTAGGTATTCAGCATAAAAAACTCCATGACCCATTGGTAGCCAATTTACTTGGGGCGGAGGACGATAGCGGAACAGATTATTATCTTGCTGCCAGTAAACTGCATTTAGGTGCAATTGCAGGCTTGAATTGGTTATGGAATATAACAGGGCGATACACTGAAGCGAATCAGCTTGGGCTTTT
>DRHY01000237.1 GCA_011052985.1 Methylophaga thalassica | reverse complement strand
CTGCATGGAAGAAAAAGGCTATAAGTTTGATTTTAGTAGTTTTCGCGCGAAAAACTGTTATGGCACAAATGCTCCTTACCCTTGCCGTGCTTACTGGGGCGGTGGGAATGCTCAATGGGGAAAAGTGAATCCAACTAAGTAAGAGCGTTTATTAATTTAGGAATCAATGGGGTAGGCACTTAGCCTGACCCATTGCCTCTTTTCACAAAAACTATTTGCAACATTATCCTACTTAGTCTGCTAAAGATTAAAGGTTAACTATCCTAAGCTCGCTCTAACATCGGCAATGGTGATAAAGAGTTTGTACTCAGCATCTGTAAATGCTTGGAAGCCATATCGTTCATAGAAGTGTTTTGCTCCGTCTTTGGCGTCTACGATAATGACTGGAAATGCGACACTATCGCTAGCTGTTAGTAGCTTTCTCAGCGCGTCGATCAGTAACCACTCGCCAAAGCCTTTTCCTTTGTACCTGTCATCGACAGCTAAACGAGCAATCAGAGCTCCTGAAGTAGATGAGTGATGTTTCTTTTGTAACTTATCGGGCAATGCCTTTAAGTCAATTGGTGTCATTGTTAGCGTATAAAAACCGATGATATACGAGTTGTCGTTATCATCTTCCAAAACGAAAGTTCTGGTGTTGTCTTTCTTTACTTGCTGACTGGCCATTACTTTTAAGTAATTATTAAGAGCTTTGATACCACAATTGAATCGGTTTCTATCGTGTTTGGCTTTATCTAGAAGTACCGTCTTCATTGTTGAGTTTTGTTCTCGTAACGTTCAGAAGCAGCTTTCAGTTTTGAGTTCGATTTAGTCGGACGGTCTAAAGCCTCCATCAACAATATAGCGTCAGCTTGACTTAGTTTTAGCGACTGCTCACGCTCGATCACTTGTTTGGCTTTTTCAATTGCAGCACTTAAAACAAAAGAGTTAATGCTAGACATGCCTGCAATCGCGGCAGCTTCTATAAGTAAATCTTGTGTTTCAACATCCACCCTAGTTGTGATGCGAGGTAATGTAGTAGCCATAATATTATCTCCTTATGTGTCAAAATGACACATCGTAATTATGGTCTTAACGTGTGCAGAAAGCAATCGTTGTGTCACTTTGGCACGTAAATTAATAAAGCGTTCAAGGCGGATTCACAACGCATGGCGATTTTGGCTCAAATCAGCTCTAGTGCTTAAGGTACGATGGTTTAGCTTCGGTGGCTGGCATTGTTCACCACTTAACGTGGCATTGTTGGCCTGTAGAAACATGGAAATAGAAGAAATCATTCAATTTTTGTCTGATGAATTGGCTGTTAATAAAAGTAAGATTGAAGCAGATATCGATTTATATAGTCAGTCCGGTGTCGAAGGCGATGATTGTTTTGATTTTGAAGAAGCTACCTTAAATTTGGGGTCGCTGTTTTTTAAACCACCTTATGAAAGGGTTCAAAGAATACCTATTACACTAAAAATTCTCGCTCAATCAGCGGTAGGTGATGCATTGTCGGTAATCTATCCTGAGCATAAACTGCCAAAACGTAGGTACAACATTTACATTAATTATTTTGTAATTTCTACTTTGGCATTGGGTACATTCATCGTTGGATTAAAAAATGTTTAATAAGGTGCTACATCCTACAACTTTACTCGCTGAGCACAGTGTTATACGTACTAGGAGAGTGCAGTGAAGAAATTAAATGGGTCATGCCTTTGCGGCAAAGTTAAGATTCAAATTCCTGATGATTTCGAATATATGGGCTATTGCCATTGTTCTGACTGTAGAAAGTTTTCGGGCTCTGATTATGCCTCAGTAGGCGGCCTTGATTCTTCAAAAGTCGAATTTATATCTGGTGAAAGCAATGTCACCTATTTTTCTAAAACAGTCGAAACTGATTTAGCCTTTTGCTCTCTATGTGGTTCAAGTTTGTTCTCGAAAAAGAATCTGGCTAATAAGCACAATATTCGCTTGGGTATCTTAAATGACACTCCAACGGCGAGACCGGCATTTCATATATTCGTAGACTCAAAAGCTGAGTGGAATAATATTTGTGACGATCTACCACAGTTCAAAGAAAGGCCTCCAAAAAAGTGAGGCGCACCTATAACAAGCACATTAAAATTCGATCCACTTCATTTGGCTGGACATCTCGGATGCTCAGCTCTTTTTAGTGTTCCTAAAGACGATGAGTTTGCTGTTTGGTCAGACATTAATGCATAACAAGGCAATTAAATAATGGCTTTCGGCATTAAACGCTTGTAACTCGTGTCGCTTATTGTGGTCTTAGGTGTTTAATAGAGAGCTAGTGAATGAACAAGATAAATCCCAAAAAATTGCATGGCAGTAAGTGGACAGCTGTGAAGCCAATTAATAAAGAGAAGCACTTTATGGTTACTGACGTTGAATTTGATGAAGACGAGTTAATCGTCTCGTGCATTATTGAAGCGGTGATAACAAAACGATCCAATTCAATAGACTGGCATGAGTTAAAAAATGACAGTCACTGGATTCATGGCTGGAAATAACTATTTGAAATTCAGGGTATCAGCCAAGGTAAGATCACGAGAGATTAGTAATCTCTCTTAGTTGAGTACCTCCTTCTGATGAGACCAGTCAGTAGATGATAGTGAGCATAAAAAAGCTTCTAAGATGATCAAATAGCTCACATTATTTCTTTGCAAGCTGAGTCAGAAAAACAAAAAGTTATTCGTTTCTTCAATGAATTAACTCAGGTTAAGCAATGTCTTTCATCATTGATGATATATTTTTTGACTATAAAGATTGTTCAATGCTTATTGTCAATACATGCATGCTGGATATGAATGATCTTGTCATTTCATATCACAGGATTCACCTATTGCACACTATCGTCTATTCAAGTTCCGCAACACGACATTTCTCCGAAACAGAGTTACTTGATTTATTGGCTGTTTCACGTAATAAAAATCGACGGAAAAGTATTACTGGGATGTTACTTTTCAAAAATCAAGAGTTCATGCAGGTCCTTGAGGGAGAGCGAGAGGTTATAGATTCTCTATTCGAAGAAATAAAAAAAGACAGTGGGCATCAACGCGTTATTAAGTTGATTGATCGTGAGGTTGAACAGCGTGATTTTGCTGACTGGTCGATGGGGTTTGTTAATTTAGAGCAAGCTATTGACCATGATATTCCCGGCTACAGCCATATTCTAAATTATCCTCTTACAGGCAATGAATTTAGAGTACAACCATCAGATGCACAGATCTTATTGTTGTCACTTAAAAGAACAGTCACTTAAGTATTCATCACTTCATATTCACTTGGGGTTAATACCATGTTGATATTTGTAGATGATAGAGAGTAATGTCATTGATTGAACTTTTAGCCATCATTTTTACATATACCCATAATTAAACACTGTCATCAGATTAAAGAGGGAGAAAAAGATGAGTAATAAAGAAAAAACATTCACTACAACCGATTCAGGTAGTCCTGTTTCTAGTGATGAGCATTCACTTACCGTTGGCGCCGATGGCCCAATTTTGCTGCACGATGCGTATTTAATCGAGCAGATGGCCAACTTTAACCGTGAGCGAATTCCAGAACGTCAGCCGCATGCTAAAGGTTCAGGTGCCTTTGGTCATTTTGAAGTGACGCATGATGTCAGTCAATACACCAAAGCGGCTGTGTTTCAACCGGGCACAAAGACAGATACCTTAATGCGCTTCTCTAGTGTGGCAGGTGAGCGTGGTAGCCCTGATACATGGCGTGACCCGCGTGGTTTTTCCATCAAGTTTTATACCTCTGAAGGTAACTACGACATGGTGGGGAATAACACTCCAGTGTTTTTCATTCGCGATCCATTGAAATTTCAACACTTTATTCGTTCTCAAAAACGTCGTGCTGATAATGGTCTACGAGATCATGATATGCAGTGGGATTTTTGGACGTTATCTCCAGAGTCGGCTCATCAAGTGACTTGGCTGATGGGGGATAGAGGGATTCCAAAAACCTGGCGTAATATGAATGGCTATTCTAGCCACACCTATTTATGGGTGAATGCAAAAGGTGAAAAGTTTTGGGTTAAATATCACTTCAAAACCAATCAAGGTATCGATTATTTAACACAAGATGAGGCTGATACCTTGGCTGGACAGGATGGTGATTATCACCGTCGTGATCTATTCGACTCAATTAAGGCAGGTAATAACCCGAGTTGGACAATGAAAGTTCAAATCATGCCATTTGAAGAGGCGAAGACGTATCGTTTAAATCCCTTTGATTTAACGAAGGTCTGGCCGCATGAGGACTATCCTCTGATTGAAGTCGGTCAATTAAGTTTAAACCGAAACCCAACTGACTTTCATACCGAGATTGAACAAGCGGCATTTGAGCCAAGTAACTTAGTCCCCGGTATTGGTATCAGTCCAGATAAGATGCTACTGGGAAGAATGTTCTCTTATGCTGATGCACATCGCCACCGCTTAGGTGTGAACTATAAACAGATTCCGGTGAATGCGCCGAAATGTCCTGTTAATAGTTACAGCAAAGATGGGGCTATGCGGACGCAAAATGTATCTGATCCTGTTTATGCACCTAATTCAAAAGGTGGTCCACACGCCGATCCAACACGTTTTCCGGAAGACACTACATGGGCTGCAAGCGGCGAATTTACTCGGCAGGCCTATAGTCTCAGAGAAGATGATGATGATTTTGGTCAAGCTGGCATATTAGTTCGTGAGGTGATGGATGATGCTGCACGAGATCGTTTAGTCGCCAATGTCGTTGGCCACGTTAAAAATGGTGTGGAAGAACCTGTACTCTCACGTGTATTTGAATACTGGAAAAATATCGATAAGGACATCGGTGAGCGTATTGAAAAAGGCGTGATGAATTAAACGTCATCCACAATTGAAGTGACATAAAAAAGCCAGCTCAGAGCTGGCTTTTTTTATGCTTATGATTGACGCCTTATCGACTCAACGCGTCTTCATCACCCTTATGATTAGGGTTCACAAAATTAGGATTTTTCTCTGGACTGGTATCAGGTCCATCCAGAAGGGCACCGGCACGTTCAGGTAGAACCCGTTGATCACTCAAATTACCTAATTCTTCGTAACCTTGAGAGAGGTGATCAAATAATTCTTTGTATGAGCCCGCCATGTCTTTGAATACCCCTGCTGTCTTGTTGTAATGACTATGAACTTTCGCTTTGTAGGTATCAAGCTCAGCTTGTTTCTCAGCTAATTGGCGGTCATAAGACTCAGCAATATCTTTTAGTTGAGCATCACCACCTGGTTGTTGGCGACGACCAATGACAAAGCCGGCAAGAGCAGCAATAACTACCGCAATAACTAAAATTCCCCACATCTCTGTTGATGTCATTATTTTTCCTCGCTTTGAATAATACTAACTAGTCTAGAGCGCTTAACCGCCTATATCAAACTGTTTTATTTACTTCGCAGAGCATTATGATTTAATGAATCATTATTCGTCTCATAGTGATCGTTCACAAAGGGTATTGCCATGGTTCAGCCTCTATTTATTGGTCAGTCGGAACGTCCTGTGTTTCTGTTAGCCGAAATGGCAAATCGTCATGGCTTGATTGCGGGGGCTACAGGAACAGGTAAAACGGTGACACTACAGGGATTGGCTGAAGGCTTCAGTGAGATGGGGGTGCCAGTCTTTGCTGCTGATATAAAGGGCGATTTATCTGGCATCAGCCAACCTGGAAAGACACATCCTAAAATTACAGCGCGTGTTGAGCTGATGGGCTTGGATGACTTTAGTTTTAGTGGATTTCCGGTAACATTTTGGGATGTATTTGGAGAAAAAGGACATCCCCTGCGAACGACGATTTCGGATATGGGGCCGT
>DRHY01000236.1 GCA_011052985.1 Methylophaga thalassica | reverse complement strand
TGGGAAGTGTGAAAGCACACCGTGCTGAGTTATATTTGATAGTGTTTGTGAGCATTGCTGTAGGGTGTGGTGCAACACTGATGTTGATTACGCAGGTGGTGATTGATATATCCCCTTGGTTTGAACCTCGTTATATGATTCCTCTTGCGGGGATGACTTTTGCCAATGCAATGAATAGCGTCAGCTTAGCAGCAGAGCGACTGCTAAGCGAGGTAAAAAGAGAATGTGATTATTCTCAGGCTAGGATTAATGCTTTTCAGGCAGCCTTTATTCCTACCACAAACGCTATGTTGGCCGTTGGCTTAGTGTCTTTGCCTGGGATGATGACAGGGCAAATCTTATCTGGCGTATCACCAATCACAGCAGCTCATTACCAAATCGTCATTATGTGCATGATTTTTGGTTCAGCAGGTTTATCTATTATCTGTTTTTTATGGCTAAGTAGAAGCCGAATGATTCAATCCTTAGCAGGATAAATTTTCTCTGCCATGTCATAAATTTTTGTACTTTGAAACAGAAATTGCCAACGACGGCCACCTTTTTGGCGCCAGATAATAGCTGCACGTATTCCGGAGAGTAACAAAGCGCGAATCTTATTGATATTATCTGCTTGTTGTAAAAAACCTGGATCACCATAGACGTGAATACGGGGTTTTAATTCACTCAGCGTACGTTGATAGACATCAGCAAATCGCGCGATGACTTGAGCTGAGGCAACGTCTCCAAAGTAATCCACATGTTGAGGCATTTGCTCAACCTCACGATTGATTAAATCCATCATTTCTGGGTGTTTGGCTAGTTGACGTTCTAAATGCAATAAACTGATGACATAGCGTAATAACACCACATCTTTTTTCTGTTTCTTTTTTGATAACTGAGCGTTTAAAACGGTAAACCCAGTTGATAAGTTAGCAATAGATCCATATACCGCTTCAGTTGTGGCTGCATTTTCAACTAAAAGGCTATTTAGCATTGTCCGTAAATCATCTTGATCACTTTGTCCCGTTTCAGCAATTCTCTGAACCATTGCTGCCGCTTGGATGACAGCTGCAATAGCGATTGTCCTATCATGAAGTCGTTGATCCGTACTCATGGATGAATCCCCGGTGCATCAGTTGAGACAATAATTCCACCGCCTAAACAGTCATCCTCAAGATAAAACACCACAGATTGCCCAGGTGTCACCGCACGTTGTTTATCGTCAAATTCAACAACAATATCACCTGTATCATTCTGACTGATGGTACAAGTCTGATCGGGTTGTCGGTAGCGTGTTTTAGCCGTTGCTCTGAAAGGTAGAGTTGGTGGTGTTCCTGCAACCCAGCTTAGTTGGTCGGCTATCAGTGTTTGGCTCCATAGCCATGGGTGATCGCCTTGTACCACATAAAGAATACGGTTTTCCATATCTTTACCTGCTACAAACCAAGGTTCACCTGTACTGTCTTTACGACCACCGATGCCTAAGCCTTGTCGTTGGCCTAGCGTGTAGTACATGAGTCCTGCATGTTCACCGATTTTTTCACCTTCAGGTGTCCGCATTTCACCGGGTTGAGCTGGAATATAGCGACTTAAAAATTCACGGAAATGACGTTCACCGATAAAGCAGATACCTGTACTGTCTTTTTTATCGTGATTAATAAAGCCAGCTTCTTCTGCAATGCGACGGACTTCAGTTTTGGGCAGTTCCCCCAAAGGAAAGCGAGTACGTGACAGTTGCTTTTGACCTAATGTGTATAAAAAGTAGCTCTGATCTTTTTTATGATCTAAACCTTTTAGTAAGTGAAACTGTCCATTTCGTTCTTCAACACGTGCATAGTGACCAGTCGCGATAAGAACACCACCTAGTTCCATTGCATGATCTAAAAACGCTTTAAATTTGATTTCACGGTTACACAAGATGTCAGGATTAGGCGTGCGGCCTGCGCGATATTCGTCTAGAAAATGTTTAAAGACATAATCCCAATATTCCATGGCAAAATTGGCTTCATGAAACTCAATGCCGACAGTATCAGCCACTGACATAGCATCTTTTCGATCCTCTTCGACCGTACATTCACTCTCATCAGCAAAATCCACCCAATTTTTCATAAACAAGCCTTCAACTTGTTCATATTGAGCTTTAAGCAGCAATGCTGCTACGGATGAGTCAACGCCGCCGGACAGACCGACTACTACTTTTTTTTCATTTGTCATGTGTATTAATTACGTAAAATATCTAATGAATAACGTTTGCCAGCAAGATAATCATCTAAGCAATCTTTCACCAGTGGACTTCGAAAATCTGACTTACGCTGCATAATTTCATTATATGAGAGCCATAAAGCCTGATGTATATCCGCATCTAGTGGCTGTTCAGCGGCATGGTCTTTCACCTTACCGACAAAACAATAACGGAAAAATGTCTCTGCGGTTTTTGGTGTCACCCACCGATAGATACCAACTAAAGCTTCAGGTTGAAATGTCCAAGCTGTCTCTTCTTTAGTTTCACGAATCACAGCTTCAATCAATGACTCCTGATCTTCTAAGTGTCCAGCTGGTTGATTAAGTGTCATTTTGCCGTCGATTTCTTCTTCGACGACGAGGAATGTGTTGTTCTGTTCGACTATCGCGGCGACGGTGGTTCTTGGTTTCCAAATCATGTCGCCATTTTATCACGTCATCTTGGTTAGCGGCGGACCATTCTCCTGGATTCAGCGAACTCAACTGCCAAGGCCCAATTTTATGGCGTATCAGTCGTAATGTTGGATGCCCAACAGCTGCGGTCATGCGTCTTACTTGACGATTTCGACCTTCGCTTATTGTCAGTGATAACCATTGGGTAGGAATTGATTGTCGCTGTCTTATGGGTGGGTTACGTGCCCAGATAGTTGGCTCATCCATCAATCGCACTTTGGCCGGAAGGGTCATGCCATCTTTTAACATGACTCCTTGTCGCAGCTGCTCCAAGGCTTTCTCATCTGGAATACGCTCTACTTGAACCCAATACGTTTTTTCGAGTTTAAAATCAGGATGACTTATGAGATGTTGTAACGGTCCGTCATCTGTTAATAAGAGTAGACCTTCACTGTCTCTGTCTAAGCGGCCAGCGGCATACACTTGTGGAATTGAAATATAGTCTTTTAATGTTTGTCGCCCTGATTCATCTGTGAATTGCGTGAGTACATCAAAAGGCTTATTAAATAGGATGAGTTGCGTCATATTAGCTGGATAAAGAGTTTAATGGTAAAATCTCACGCTTTTATATTTGTCGGTACAGCAACGTAGCTGTTCTAATCATGTTATTTAGCTTTCTTTAGATAGCTAAAATTACGCCATAACATAATAAGTTTTAATAGACTGCGTGGTTATGTGATGTTGACAATATAGTGACCAATGATTCTGAGCAACTAATATTTGCCAGATAAATTGAACGTTCAAAAACTGAACAGTAAGTTTTGTGGTGGTCGTAATACAATTTACTATCATTAACAATTTGAGTAATTGAGCAGATATCTGTTGATTATTACTCGCCATGTATGGAGTGACTCATGGCAATCATCAGCATTAAACGCAAAATAGTTTAGTCATTATTAGCAAAGTAGAATGCAGTGATGCGTTTTACAGTCGATGATACTAATACTTGCTGGTGAACAGACTGTTTTTCAGTGGTCACATTGATGGCTGTTAAATAGTAAGATTGGCGTCAATGCCTTAAGTTGTAGTGCTTATGCTGCAGCTGTAATCCAAAACAAGTAAGTGAGGAAAATAAATGAAAGTTGCAGATAAAACAGTCGTAGTTATTGACTACACATTAACCGATAATGACGGTAGCGTATTAGATAGTTCTGAAGCCGCAGGTCCTCTTGCTTATCTTCATGGTGCAGGAAACATCATTCCTGGATTAGAAGAAGCGTTGAATGATAAAGAAGCTGGTGATGCAGTAAAAGCAAGCATTGAGCCTGCAAAAGCTTACGGTGAAAGACACGAAGAACTTAAGCAGGATGTTCCACGTGATTTATTTAGTGGCGTTGATGATGTTCAAGTTGGTATGCAATTTCAGTCTGAGACAGAACAAGGTCCTGTTTTAGTGACTGTAGTAGACATTAAAGATGATACTGTCACTGTTGATGGCAATCACCCATTAGCTGGTGTGCATCTTAATTTTGATGTCACAGTTCGTGAAGTTCGTGAACCAAGTGCGGAAGAATTAGAGCACGGTCATGTTCACGGTGAAGGCGGTCATCAACACTAATCCCCATTCAGTGTTAGTCAACTCATTGTCGAAAGAAAGGCGGGCTACAGCCCGTCTTTTTATTTGGAAAAAGACATTATGCAGGATTTAGATACACTCAATCGCATCTTTGGTAGAGATACTCAAGTGGTTTTTTCAAATGGTCCTTCGGGTATGCCAAACATTGAAATAAACACATCTAAAGCCTCATCAAAGATTGCTTTGTATGGTGGTCAGATGCTGTCTTATAAGGCTGCCAATTCTGAACATGATTTATTTTATCTCAGTGAGCAGGCGATCTACCAACAAGGTAAAGCTATTCGAGGCGGAGTACCCCTGTGTTGGCCTTGGTTTGGTGATGATCCTGGACATTTAGGCAGACAAGCGCATGGTTTTGCACGCAATCTCATCTGGACGGTGCTTGATTGTCAGTTACACAATGAGATTGTAGAAATAACCCTAGGCCTCGAGTCCACAGCAACAAGTAAACAATGGTGGCCTGCTGAATTTAGACTACGTAAGAAATTTGTCATTTCTAATAAGCTAAAAATCTCCTTAACTACTGAAAATAAGGGGGATATACCCTTTAGTATTTCCAGTGCGCTTCATAGCTATTTTAAGGTGGGTGATATTGCAAAAACAAAAATAGTGGGTTTGGACGGCGTGGCCTATTTGGATAAGACACTCGCTTTTAGTAAGCATGCTCAAATAGGTGATATCACTCCAGAAGAAGAAACAGATCGTGTTTACTTGGATGCCCCAAAACAAGTCCAGATTATTGACAATGAGCTGAAGCGAAAAATTGAAATTAAACAGTCTGAAGCAGCAAATATCGTTGTATGGAACCCGTGGACAAGGGCTGCATTATTGAAAGACATGTCAGCAGACGATTACCAACGATTTATATGTGTTGAAACAGCGAATGCGATTGCCAACAGCGTCATTATTGCTCCTGGAACAGCTCATCAGATGCAAGTGACATATATTACGAGCAATATCGACTAATTAATGTTACTACAAGCAACAAATGATTGAGTTCATCAAACATTGTTTGAACAACGAGACCCTTCTATGGAGTCTTGGTATTGTATCTGCAGTAATGTTTATTGCGTCACTTATTATCATCCCTTATTTAGCCGTCCGGATTCCACAAGATTATTTTGCATCTGAACAGCGCCCAGAAAATGAGTGGTCCCAACATCACGTTATTGTCAGGTTCGTACTAATCCTGCTCAAAAATACGGCTGGTGTTATTTTTATCATCTTGGGTATTGCGATGTTAGTACTTCCTGGGCAGGGCTTGCTGACAATACTTATTGGTTTATGTTGTCTGGATTTCCCAGGGAAATATCGTTTTCAACGGTATTTTATCCAAAAAAAATCCATTAGACAGTCCATCGACTGGTTGAGATTGAAGGCAGGGCGCCAACCACTTGATTACGGCGAAATAGAATAAGCCCTACAGCCATTGTTTTTGTAATGATTCTCGGTTAATAAACAACCACTGAAGCGCGATAATTGGTATCGATGAAATGATTCGACCTTGTTGAAGTAATTCATACGCTGTCAAAAAGGGCATACAGCTAACAGCAATATCTTCCTGTTCATCTTCAAGCCCATGAATACCGCCAATATGGGTGCTATCTACACGACCACAGAACAGGGTTATACGCTCTGAGGTACCGCCTGGTGAAGTAAAAAACTCATTGATTTTGATGAGCTCTTCGACTTCACAGCCGGCTTCTTCTAATGCTTCTCTTTTGGCAACTTGTACTGGGGTTTCACCTGACTCTATTGCACCAGCAACAATTTCAAGTAACCAGGCATCTTCATGTTTGTCAGATAATATGGCACCAGCACGAAACTGTTCAATAATAACGACTTCATCTCGATTGGGATCGTATAATAGTACAGCTACACAATCACCACGATGGAATACTTCACGAGTGACTTCCTTACTCCATCCACCTTGAAACAAACTATGTCTTAACGTGTACTTTTTTATATTAAAAAATCCAGAGTAGGGCGTTTGTTCGTTAGTAATTTCAAATACTTTTTTTATCATTACTGATGTTGTTCATTTTTGAGAGTCGTAGTAAAAACGTTTGAAGTATCAAAGCCTTTTAACTGTCGAATGACAGCGGTAAAGGTTGTCTCGTCTTCAATATGTTCTAATTTTACAGGCATATAATCTAGGGCTGGTGAACACCATAACGTTGTTTCACGATCTTCATCTTTATTGCGATGCCGGGTAAGCTTTATGGTATCTATTTCACCTAGTGGTGTCGTGATAGTTTCTTTTCCAATTACGCGTATTTGATAATTTTTAAGTTTGCCGCCATCAGCGATTCGATAGTTGAGTTCTTCGATATTTGATGACAAATCTTTCATCAAGCTGATTTGGTAGACTAGTTTATCCAAGGTGTTTGGCTCAATTTTTAATTGCCAAGGATGCTTTTTATCATCGATATTAACCTGCATATTCTGCCAGTTAAAAGCCATTTCTAATGTTTTTTCTTTTTTGCCACCCATACGCTGATAACGATAAAACTGAGGCTTCACTTGATTCTTATCAAGAGACCATATACTCAGTTCTTCAATGATATCGGGTTTAAAAAAGGCAAAGACACCTTTTGCTTGAGTACTTGATGTGAAGTGTCTAAGACCAGATGAATCCGTTTTTAATGCTCTCTTGAGCTCGCCAGCTTGAATGCCATTTAATCTCACAAGATAATTAGCACTAAAGTCAGGAATCTCTTGAGCATAGACGAGTGAATGAATAACAAAAAGCAAACAGAATGCCAGCAGTTTTGCCATAAATGTCCGACCTATTTAGTGAGTAGTTTCTTTATGGCAGCAGGGTAAAGAGAATGTTCCTGCGCTAATACACGTTGGGCAAGTGTCTCAGCAGTATCATCCTGCATAACCGGCACTTTTGCTTGCATGATAACCGGGCCATCATCTAGCTCTGCTGTCACGAAATGCACACTTGCACCGTGTTCGTGCTCACCAGCATCAATCGCACGTTGATGTGTGTCCAACCCTTTGTATTTAGGTAACAACGACGGGTGGATATTTAAAAGCTTGCCGTTGTAATGCTCGACAAAATTTGCGGTGAGAATCCGCATAAAACCAGCTAAAATCACAAAATCAGGTTTGAACTCGTCTATTTTTTTAGCCAGTGCTTTGTCAAACGATTCACGACTGTCATAGGCTTTATGATCAAGTGAAATTGCCTCAATACCCGCTTCCTGAGCGGAGATTAAACCTGCCGCATCTGGGCGATTACTAATAACAGCGGCAATACTGGCCTTGATTTCATTTTTGCTGATAGCATCAATAATGGAGCGCATATTACTACCGCGGCCGGAAATAAGAATGACCAGTCTCGCACGAGATTGATTTGACGTCATATTAATTGATCACGACTAGCTCGTCGCTGGCAGTGGCCGCTTCGATGTGACCGATTTGGAATGCTTGTTCGCCAGATGAATTAAGAACAGACAGAGCTTCCGTTGCGTCTTCTTCTGCTACAACAACTACCATGCCGATGCCGTTATTAAACGTACGATACATTTCTTTATCCTCTACATTGCCATTTTCTTGCAACCAGTCAAATACGGCTGGACGTTGCCATGATTTTGCATCAATAACGGCTTTAACACCTTCAGGCAATACGCGTGGAATATTTTCCAGCAAACCACCACCGGTAATGTGTGATAGGGCATGAATTTTTACTTTTGAATGTAAATTCAATAATGATTTAACGTAGATTTTAGTAGGGGCTAAGAGCTTTTCACCTAGTGTCGCGCCATCGAATTTGTCATTTAACGACTGACCACTTCGTTCCAAAATTTTACGAATCAAAGAATAACCATTTGAGTGTGGGCCAGATGAAGAAATTCCGATCAAAGTATCACCCGCCGCCACTTTGGTACCATCAACAATATCAGCTTTTTCTACAACACCAACACAAAAGCCTGCAAGATCAAAATCGCCATCTTCGTACATGCTTGGCATTTCAGCTGTTTCACCGCCGACTAATGCAGCGCCAGCTTGCAAACAACCTTCAGCAATGCCATCAACAACAGATTCTGCGACATCAATATCCAATCTACCCGTGGCATAGTAATCAAGGAAAAATAAGGGTTCAGCACCGAGAACAGCAATATCATTTACACACATGGCAACGAGATCGATACCGATGGTGTCGTAGATGCCTGAATCAATTGCTAAGCGCAGTTTTGTGCCAACACCATCGGTTCCAGACACTAATACTGGTTGTTTATATCTATCGGTTGGTAATTCGAATAGGCTACCAAAACCACCCAATCCAGCCATTACTCCGGGGCGACGTGTTTTTGCCGCATGAGGTTTGATGCGGTCAACAAGAGCATTGCCAGCTTCTATATCAACACCGGCATCGCGATAGCTGAGTGAGGTGCGAGAAGAATCTACGCTATTGGTCATAATTTTTTCCTGAAAATGTTGTGCGTCACACGCGTAAAACAGCGTGTTAGAATACCACAATGCATCGATTATTTTACCTCCTAATTTTGCTCAGTTTCAGTTCGCCAACTAAGGCGGCTGAAGTCACTCACTTGTATCAGTCCTCAACACCAGTCAAGACGCAGAGCATTGATGAGCGAAACGAAAAAGCAGCCACTCTGTTCAAGCAGGTGCTGATCAAGTTAGTGGGAGATGAGTCAATATTAGACGAAAATAAATTAAAACCCATATTAGCTAATGCTCAAGCAAGCATTCAGCAATATGAATATATTGACAATAATGCACTGAGACATAATCCAACTACATCTGATGACTTGTCTTTGAAGCTGACATTCGATAAGAGTGCGGTTGATAATGTACTCAAGCAGTTAAACCTGCCTAAATGGGGTAAAGTCAGGCCTGATATTCTAGTGTGGATAAGCAGTGAGGTTAACGGTGAAAGAACACTGCAAGGACTTGAAAATATGCCGCAATCCTTGTTTCTACCCTTACAAAACGTCTCTGATCAACGTGGATTACCTATTCTTATTCCCCTAAATGACCTAGAAGATCTCAAGTACGTTAATGCTGATAAGGTCGGGGCTGTTGATGAGAGTGCAATTCAAAAGGCCTCACAACGTTACAAAGCTGATGATGTGCTTGTGATGAATATTAAACAAAAAAACAATCAAACGATGATTCGCTGGCAGCTTGGTTTCGGTGCCAATAGCATTAAATGGACATCAGAAGGTTTCAACGATGCGGCAATAAAAAAAGGCTTTGCATTCTTAGTCAATACCATTGCCAAACGGTATAAAAGTGATTCCTTTAGCAGCGATGAGCAAACCATTCACATCGTCATTCAAGGGGTGA
>DRHY01000235.1 GCA_011052985.1 Methylophaga thalassica | reverse complement strand
TCACGCTTTGTGTCTGGCTATTTAGTTCAGCTTGAAGCCGATGTTAAATCATTAGATGGGCCATCTGGCACCGATCACGATTTCACCGATTTACATGCTTGGGTAGAAGTCTATGTACCGGGAGCTGGCTGGGTTGGTCTTGATCCGACATCGGGTTTATTTGCAGGTGAAGGTCATGTTCCATTGGCCTGTACAGCCGATTATGTCAGTGCCGCGCCGGTTACTGGCGGCTATTACGGTGATGCGGATACTGAATTTGATTTCAGTAACTCCGTGACCCGTATTTATGAAGATCCTCGTGTCACCAAACCATACTCATTAGAGCAATGGGAAAGTATTGAAACATTAGGACAAACGGTTGATGAAGAACTGATTGAAGGTGATGTCAGATTAACCATGGGCGGCGAGCCAACCTTTGTATCCATTGATGATTTAGATGATCCGCAGTGGAACACCGAAGCCGATGGTAAAGAAAAGCGTGAACTCGCTAGTCAGTTAGTCAGACGCTTGCGTGATGCCTTTGCTCCTGGTGGATTACTCTATTACGGTCAAGGTAAGTGGTATCCAGGTGAAGCTTTGCCTCGCTGGCAATTAGCCTGTTTCTGGCGTAATGACGGCAAAGCGATTTGGAAAAACCCTGCATTACTTGCCGAAGAAACAAAAGATTATGGTTTTACCGTATCTGACTCAGAACGTTATATCTATGAGCTCGCAAAACATTTAGGTCTTAAAAACGACAATATTTTGGAAGGATTTGAAGATCCCCTTCATTACTTACTGGAAGAGGGCATATTGCCAAACAATATCAATCTAGATGATATTGATTTGACCGATGAACTCGAACGTCAGCGTCTAGGTAAAGTCCTTTCAAATGATCTCGGTGCGCCTGTTGGTCACGTATTGCCGTTGCATTGGAATAACAATAGCTGGCACACAAGCCCTTGGTCATTCCGCCGCGAAAAGATGTTTTTGATTCCTGGTGATTCGGCAATGGGCTTACGTCTGCCGTTGAAGAGCTTGCCATGGGCGTCGGATGATATTCGTGAAAATACGCAAGAACGCTCTCTGTATGATGAAGTAGGGCCACTGCCTGATGTGCATTCAGAAGTCAGCCAGCGTTACAGCATTACTAGCCAAACGGTCCAACATCCCACAGAGATGCATTCTGCTGAAACGCCTTCTAGCCTTGCATGGACACCACATACGGCATTGTGTGTAGAGGCTCGTCAAGGTCGGATGCATGTGTTTATTCCACCTACGACTGAGCTTGAACACTATCTAGATATTATTTCTAGCATCGAAGCCACAAGTGAAAAATTAAATGTACCGGTAGTTATTGAGGGCTATCAGCCGCCTCATGATCTTCGTTTAACACGCTTACCAGTGACGCCTGATCCCGGTGTTATTGAGGTAAATATTCATCCAGCAAAAAGTTGGCAGGAGTTAGTTCACAACACCACAACTTTGTATGAACAAGCTCGTCAAACACGCTTAGGCACTGAAAAATTCATGCTTGACGGTCGTCATACGGGTACCGGTGGTGGTAATCACGTCACACTCGGTGGCATTACACCTGCTGACAGCCCAATCTTACGACGCCCAGATTTACTGCGTAGCTTGGTTACTTATTGGCAGCATCACCCCGCGTTGTCTTACTTATTCTCGGGTTTATTCATTGGCCCAACTAGTCAAGCACCACGCGTGGACGAAGCCCGTAATGACAGTTTGTATGAGCTAGAAATTGCTTTCCAACAAATGCCGCCGGGTGAAGTGCCTGCACCTTGGTTGGTTGACCGCTTATTACGTAATTTGCTGGTTGATATGACGGGTAATACGCATCGAAGTGAATTCTGTATCGATAAACTATATGCGCCAGGTGCTGATGCCGGCCGTTTAGGTTTACTTGAATTACGTGCCTTTGAAATGCCGCCACATGCTGAAATGAGTCTAATGCAAATGTTACTGCTCAGAACATTAGTGGCTCGTTTCTGGAAAGAACCGTATACAAAACCACTGATTCATTGGGGAACACAGCTGCATGATCGCTTTATGCTGCGTCACTTTGTCGAGAGTGATATCAACGATGTGGCTCGTGACTTACAAGCGGCAGGTTATGACTTTAAAGCTGAATGGTTTGAGCCGTTTTTAGAGTTTAGATTCCCGCGTGCAGGCACTATTCAAGTAGATGATTTACAACTTGATTTACATACTGCCATTGAACCATGGCATGTATTGGGCGAAGAAATCACCAGTGCGGGTATGGCGCGATATGTTGACTCATCCGTCGAGCGAATTCAGGTGCGGTTAACGGGAGCAACAGGGGACAGATACATCGTTACTTGTAATGGTCGACGCGTTCCACTTCGCGCAACAGGAACACAAGGTGAAATGGTGGCAGGTGTTCGATTTAGAGCTTGGAATCCACCTTCGGCACTGCATCCGACCATTGGGGTTCAAGCACCGCTGGTGTTTGATATTTTTGATACGTGGAATGGCAGAGCATTAGCGGGTTGTTCATATCATGTAAGTCATCCTGGCGGACGAAATTATGATACATTACCCGTGAACGCGAATGAGGCAGAGGGCAGACGGATTAGCCGCTTTAACAGCTTTGATCACACTCCAAGCAGTGAGCCTATAGAAATACCGTCCGAGGAAATTAATAAAGCCTACCCTCTGACACTTGATTTGCGGTGGAATGCAACTTAGCTTTTATTTTTCAATTGGTTATGAAAGATTTATTGCATTTTAATCGATCTGATAGCGCGCTGAATTATGTAGGCATGTAGTCGATGATATGAAATAATATTGTCATTAAATTAATAGTTTGACTTTGCAAAAATCATTTTCTTATTAAATATATAAACAGAAAGTGATGTGTTAACAAAGAGATAAAACGGAAACGTAATCACTTTACTAACATCTGATTTGCTCGTTGTGAGAATAAATATGACATATTGTTTAGCGCTAAAAATGAATGAAGGTATGGTATTCGCCTCTGACTCAAGAACGAATGCTGGTGTCGATCAAATCGCTTCGTTCAAGAAAATGCGTACCTATAATAATGGTAAAGATCGCGTGATCGTGACCTTAACCTCAGGCAATCTGTCGATTACGCAAAGCGTCGTCAATATCATTGAACAACGAGCAAATGATCCTGAAGTACCCAATATTTGGAATGCACAAACGCTATTTGATGTGGCCACTTTGTTTGGTGACTGCCTGCGTGAAGTAAGAAAAGACACGGCTGCCTATTTAGCTCAATCCACTGTTGATATGGGTGTTAACTTCATTGTTGGCGGTCAAGTCGCCGGTGAACCTCAACGATTATTTTTGATTTATTCCGAAGGGAATTTTATCGAAGCCACAGAAGAAACGCCTTTCTTCCAAATTGGTGAAACAAAATACGGTAAACCCGTACTTGATCGTTTTATGCAGCCGGAAACAACCCTTCGCAATGCCATCAAGTGCTCTCTAGTCTCACTTGACTCTACAATGCGTAGTAATATCTCCGTCGGTTTACCTATTGATTTGGTTAGCCTTAAGCCTAACCACTATAACTTTGATAGTCAGTATCACATTACCGAAGATGATGCCTATTTCTCACAAATTAGCACGTCTTGGCGTGAAGGTTTAACAACGTTATTTGATGGCTTACCTGAGCCAGATAACTTTGAAGTCACTGATGAGGTCAAACAACCGGCGTCTGTTGCTGTGCAAAATCAACAACCCGTGATGCCCGCTACTCAACCATTACCTAATACGCAAACTATGGCGCCACCGTCTTCACCAACAACAAATCCGTCAGTGACGCAACCTGCCACACCAGCGCCTGAACCCGCTCCAAATTTACAAAACAATCCACCACTAACGCAAAACCAGCAGACACCGTTGATGCATGCAGCTCAAAATAATCAGCCCACACAAAATCAGGCACCGGTTACGCAGAATCAGCAAAGCACACAAAACAGCCCCGTGTCAGCAAATACTTCAACAGCTGCGAGTACAACTAACAGCTATTAGTCTTATCGAAACACGGACATAGGTCATACATAACTGGCTGATTGGATTACTTAATATCCGCTCAGTTGGAATATAAAAGGAAGCGGTCCGGGTATGTGGTTAAGAACAGAGTGTGATCTCAGTTTTGAGGTAACCGTGCCTACGCCGTTCATTTTAATGCTTCGGCCACGCAGTGATTTAACTCAGTGGGTTTCCCGTCAGACCTATACTATTTCTCCTAATGTTCCGGTTATTGAATATACCGATAGCTATGGCAATTTGTGCCAACGGCTTGTTGCTCCAGTAGGAAAGTTTTCAGTAAAAACTTCGGCTGATGTACTGACATCAACGGATACATCTGGTGGCAGTTGGGTAGGGTACAATGAAGTAGAAACCTTACCCAATGATGTTCTCACCTATCTTTTGCCTTCACGCTATTGTGAATCCGATCGCTTTGTCGATATGGCGCATACCATTATTGCCAATTGCGCGCCAGGTTATGAGCAAGTCGCCGCCATTGAGGCCTGGATTCGCGAGAATGTGAGGTTCAATCCGGATTCAGCCTATTTCCAATTATCTGCCACTGAAGTCAATCAGTCTCGTGAAGGTGTCTGTCGTGAACTGGCTCACTTAGCTATCGCGCTATGCCGTAGTTTATGTATTCCGGCTCGCATGGTTGTTGGCTATTTACATGGTTTAACACCAATGGATTTACACGCTTGGTTTGAAGCTTATGTTGGTGGGCGTTGGTACACATTTGATGCCACTCAACCTAATCCTTATGGTGAGCGTGTCACGATTGCTTATGGTCATGATGCATCTGATGTGGCGACATTTACTCAGTTTGGTCCAGCTGTTTTTCCTGAAACCATGGATGTCCGTGTGACTGAGATAAAACCACCTGATGCAGTAAATAGACGTAGAAAAAAAGCCAAAAAATAGCTCAAAAATGACTCACAATATAACCTCAAGCTGATGTTACTTAAAGCTAATTTCTTGAGTAGTGACTATTTTCAAGTATGAGTTCTTTGCATTGTTCAACAGGCATTGGCTTATAAAAATAAAACCCTTGAATCTCTTCAACTCCCAACTTTCTGAGGTAGTCGACTTGTTCAAGTTTTTCGACACCTTCTGCCACAACGGTTAGGTTCATCGCTTTTGCGATCTGGTAAACAGAGTCAACTAACGGTGCCGAAACAGTTGTATCAGTAATATCATCGATAAATGATTTATCAATTTTCAGCTGACTAAT
>DRHY01000234.1 GCA_011052985.1 Methylophaga thalassica | reverse complement strand
GTCTTGAGTATAGAGCTCAACACCCCTGGAAATTTTTGTTCAATTTCCTCCATCCGAATCGAATTCATATGCTCTGTGCCATTAACAATAGTTTCGACCATTCCAGCACTTCGTAAAATCTTAAAGTGATGAGACATAGTGGATTTAGGGCGATTCAGATCAATTTCACTACAGGTCAGTTGCCTTCCTGCATTGGCAAGTAGTGTAACTATTTCCATGCGTGTCGGGTCAGCTAATGCATACATAATGTCGGTTAATTCGACCTGTTCGATGGTGGGTTGTTTAATTTTTCTCATCAGTAAAATTTAGCATATTGCTTGATCTAATTCTATAGTTCGAATATATTGGAACAATAGAATAAAACATCACCACTATCTAAGTAAGAGGCGAACGCATCATGACAGACTTATTCTCATCCTTTCAATTAAAAGATGTCAGCTTAAAAAACCGAATTGCTATCCCACCAATGTGTCAGTACATGGCGGATGATGGTTTGGTAAATGACTGGCATAGAGCGCATTATGCAACGCTAGCGCGTGGTGGCAGTGGTCTGGTCATCGTAGAAGCCACCGCTGTGGCACCAGAGGGTCGAATCACACCTCACTGCTTAGGTCTTTGGAATGATGAACAAGCAGAACAACTGCGTGGGATAGCTGCGGCCATTAAATCAGCAGGTGCCACACCCGGTATTCAAATTGCGCATGCTGGCCGTAAAGCCAGTGCTAATGTACCTTGGGAAGGAGATGACCATCTCGCTGCTGATGACTCAAGCGCATGGCAACCCATCGCTCCGTCAGCCATCGCCTTTGGTGCTGAGCTGCCTCGTGTCCCCAAAGAAATGAGCATCGATGACATTAAACGTGTACAGCAAGACTTTGTTCAAGCCGCCCGTCGTGCACATGAGGCTGGATTTGAATGGCTTGAGTTGCATTTCGCTCACGGCTATCTCGCTCAAAGTTTTACCTCTGCTCACTCCAATTTACGTAGCGATGAATACGGCGGCAATTATGAAAACAGATCACGCTTTTCACGTGAGACATTGTCAGCAGTAAGAGAGGTCTGGCCTGAAAACTTGCCATTAACGGCTCGCTTTGGCGTGATTGAATTTGATGATAAAGATGAAGAAACACTCAGCGAATCCATTCAATTAGTCAAAGAGTGGCGTCAACTTGGACTCGACATGTTGAGTGTCAGTGTTGGCTTCACCATTCCAGACACGAACATTCCATGGGGCCCTGCATTTATGGCACCTATTGCCCAACGAGTAAGGGATGAAGCACAAATACCTGTTTCATCAGCGTGGGGATTTGGTACACCTAAACTCGCTGACCAAGCCGTTAGAAACGATCAGTTAGATTTAGCGATGATTGGGCGAGCTCACTTAGAAAATCCAAATTGGCCCTATCAAGCTGCCAAAGCACTTGGTAAAGACGATCCAGCGTGGGTGTTACCAGCGCCATATGCTCACTGGTTATCTCGATATAGAATTCCAACCGATAATTAATTCACAATCACGTCTTGGATGGGGGCACTTAAGCACTCATCCAAAGATGACTCATAGCAATCAAAACGGACTATGAAAGCTCTCTATGAAATATTAGACGATTTTAACTCTTCACAAAGAATCAAATCATTACACCATCGCAGGTCCAACTTTGGCTAAAAATCTTATCTGAAGTCAAATGGCTCCTTGTTTGTTTTGCTTTATTTTTTTTGATAGGGTGAATTTAGTGACAAATAATTCAGCATAAATTCAGCTCATTCCCTTACCTTCATGAATACATAGGTTAGTCGAGAAACAATTCGGCACGTCAATAACACAACACTCTTAATTATAAATTGTCCATGTAGCGAATTTAGTTTCAACCTGAACTATCGACAGCACTTAAGGCTGTTGTCGATTTTCCTCTAAGAATCAATATCGAATGAGACATGCCAGCCTTTTAATAGTTAAAAGGCATCTTCTTTAATCACTTTAAGGAAATAACAAAATGACAGAACAAACTATCCATGAACAAAGCTCAGTAAATATCGCCACGATTAACGCGGCTTCTATAATGTTCTCTAAAGATGAAGAATCAACTGAAACGCCAGAACCTTCGGAAGGAACATATCAGCCTGCAGATGAACAAGATGAGGAGAAACAGAAAGAGGCTGAAAAAGCGCCCATTATGCCTCAGCCTCCGACACCAAAATAAAACAACGGTGGGTAACTTTCAGCAGGTTAATTCTCGGCACTATGAACATTATGTAGTTGTTAATTACCCACCACGTAACAGCTGGAGATATCCGGCAACTTATTGATTTTAAATGCGGTGTAGTAATTCCAGAACGTAGTGTCGATGGACTTCAAGCGAGCCGGTGTGTCGTCGCGACGGTATCGTGCTAATTGTGACGGCCCACCGTTATATGCTGCATAACTCGCCTTTATCAAATTGTCATCCCCACCGGGCTGCTCATGCTCGCCACGCCGGATTGCATAATCAACCATGTAATGGGTCAAAATCTCTATGCCAGCGTTAACGTTATAGTCGACCTCATCAACGAGGCGATCAAGATCGTAAACCTTGCGCCAAACCCGACCATTAATCTGCATCATGCCCACAGCCCCAACAGCTGAACGCAACACTTGGGGATTACTACTAGAACCAGAAAACTGCCGCCAGCAGGACTCTTTCCATGCGGTGGCACGAACCAGCGGATCGAGTCGCTTTGTCAGCCTTTTCGGCATGCTTTTATTCTTGGCTAGCCAGGCAGTCGATTGTTCTTGCAGCAAACTAGCGACCAGCTCAAGGTAGTCATTAAGGTTATCTCTTTGTGGTATTAAACCCTTTAAGGCTTCAGCCGGAGAAATACTAGCAGCATGAGCGGTCGATATTAGCCAAGAGCCTAGCCAGCGAAAACCACCTGCAATGTGTCGTGTTAGTTCTGCTGTTGTGAATTCGGACTCGTTTCTAGCATTAAAGCCAAACAGCGCGCGAAATTCGGAATCAAGCTCCAAGGGCAATGGTGTAAAACTTGGCGGCGCTGATTCGGCCAGCAGCAAGCGAGCAAGTCTACGCAGTCCATCACGAGTAATTTCCAAACCATACTCTGGCCCGAGGGCATCAAGTGCCTGCAAGGCATCACCACCCGCAATGAAGGCAGCAAGCCTGAAATCTACCTCCAAACCAGGCGTCTCCAGACCTTCAAGTTGGCTCATCAGTGGCCGCAAGCGTTCCCATGTCGTCAGGAAGAGTGTTCGAACCGGATCAGACTCGGGATCATCAAGCACCAGCGCCTCGGCAATCGCGTATCTGGCATCCAGCAACGCGGCGAGTAACTCCATACGTAAATCATGCGAGTCTGTTGACTGAGCTAACGTCGAGATGATGGTGGTCAGAAAGCCATCGAATTCATCTTCAAGCGTTTGCCATTGAGCCACCTCATTGGCATCAAAACTTGGTTCGGCTGCTTGAAAGGCCTGTTCAGGGGGACGAACTTGGAAAGCCAACCAAGCCCTGACGCCTGTTTCTTCCGTTTGGAGACGTGTAATGTGGGTGCGTTGAACTAATGACTGCTCAACACCTTGCACACTATCTCGCCCCAAAAATTGCTCAATCAACCCATCAAGGTTATTCAGTTGACCTGCCAAATCAATTTGCACCTTCTTCATGCGTGGCAACACTAGCGCATCGGCAATCACCTGAACGGGTTTGCTCAAAATACCGGCGCTTTTATCTGGCCGCGATAATGTAATCGAATCAGGCACAAACTCAATAGCCAAACCCGATGCCGTCACCCGCGGTGTTAATTTCAATGCAAGACGGCCCTGCCACGGACTCAGCCCCCGGCAGGTTCCCAACAAGTG
>DRHY01000233.1 GCA_011052985.1 Methylophaga thalassica | reverse complement strand
GCTTTGGCTTGTGCACGAGTTAACAATATTTCAGCTTGTAATTGAGCTATTCTTATGCTAACATTTTCAATGTCGAGTTCAGTAGACAGAAAACTACGACGGATTTTAGCAATATCTTTTATTAAACCATTCTGTCTTTCTATCTCTATAGACTGTTCACGAAGTTTAATAATTGTCTCTTTGATAACATCAGTGGAAATTTGGAAGTCCGGTCTTGCAACAGCGAGGTCTAGCAACGCTGACAACGTATCAATTTGACGCTGTATATCATTAGTTTGCTTAACTAATTGTTTATTCTGACGCTCCAACTGTGTAGTAAATTGAATTTCTTGAGCAATTACACCTTTGATACCAAACGCTTGAATCGTTCTACGCTCCAATTCAGCGGTGTTCTGGCGTATTGCTGCGCCAAACTGAATTTCAGCACGAAGAGCATTGGCAATTTGAGTAGTAATTTGTTGCTGAGCATTGGAAATGGCTCGTCTTAAACCAATTTCAGCATTAAGCACTCTAGCGAGTGCTGTCTCTAACACAATCTGACTTTTTATTGCGGCGTCACCCTCCTTCACTGATTTTAGACCAAGCCTAGCCTCATCAGCTTTTAATTTAGCAGCATCCAGCGACCTTTTCGCTCTATCAACACTGGTAACAAAGGACAAACGAATAGCTTTAGTAATCTCTTCTTCACTACGGAGTATTCCAACATTGGATTCAATTATAGCATCAAGACGTTGTTTTTCAAATTCCAGCTCTTCATTTCGTTCACGAATAAGGCGCAAACGTGCTAATAAAGCTGGATCAAGAACCACTTCTGGCGCTTCAGTTCTAAGCTTTATACCAGCTTCGTCGTTAATTTTCTCATTAACTTTTAATATCAATTCCTCTAATCGTAATTCTTCTGCCAGCGCAGCATTAACATTTTCTACATTCCCAACACCTGCATCCAATGACGCAATAGTAGTAGCTGTTAATAACTGAGCATCTCTAAACCTATTTAGAAGAACCTGTAATTCATCTTGTAATAATTGTAATTTGACTCGGCCTCCAGCTACAAGTGAAAGAAATAATATTTCTCCAGCTTTCCTTGCCTGTTCTAAAAGTTCAGAACTTGGGAAAAATAATTCATCACCAAGAACCTTATTAATTTCTGCAACAATTTCACCTATCTGTTTATCAGACAATCCAGCTCTAGCAGCTACAGCAGCTGCCCTTCCTCTCTCACGAGACGCTGGAGAAACCAATATTTCAGCAAGTGAACCACCTTCTCTTTTACTTACAAGAAAAGCTCTAATTTCACGTATAAAACCTACAGTAGTTTCCAAAATTTCATTTAAACTATCAAAACCTATAGCACCAACAGCCAATCCTGTCAAAGTACTAACTAAATTAACTCCTTCAGTTAGCAGACTAACAAACGTTTCAACATTTTCTGGAGCTAAAACTTTCTCAACTACATCCGCTAGAGCACCAAACGCCGCCTCAAATGAAGCTTCTAATTTTTTACCCAGTTCTGTAATTTCATTAGTTTCGTCAATCAACAAATTGAGAGAACGACTAATAGCACTTGACAGACGTTTTTCAGCGCCTTCAAACGCTCTACCCAAAATGACCTGCATAAAGTCACTAACGTTTTCCAACTGCACTTTCAAAAGGGTAGATGAGGCCTCAATCGCTAATTTTAATGAATCTGTAGCTTTTTCCAGAGCTGATGCCAAATCTGGGCCTGTTAAAGTTACAAGTGCCTTTCTAGTCAATCCTGCTGATTGCAGCAAAGAAAGCAATATACTACGCGTGCCTGATAAAGCTGAACGTACTTGCTGCGCAGCACGACCGCCTTCCAAACCAAGATTCTTAGCAAGTCCTGTTAACCTAATAATGATATCCTGCGCTCTGCTAAGCTCTACACCACGACGAGCTAGGAAACCAATGCCGGTCTGTAAAGCAAGATTAGCTTCTTCAAGAGTAATATTTGTTCTAATAATCAACCCCAACAGGTCTTTCTGTAGTCCTCTAGCGAGGCGTGTCGCAGCTACAAATTTTTCAGCTCCATCTGTAATTTCACGCTGACCTTCAAAGATACGCGTAGTTTGTGCAATGATACCACCCATCGCCAATTCACTTTGTTTAAGTTGCTGACTAAAATCGAACGCAGTAGATACTGCATTTTTCATTAGACTAGCTAGCTTACCAAACGCACGAACCATAACACCAATTGAAGCGCCAACAGCTGCAAGCGCAGCTGCACCTGGGCCTCCAAAAGCAAAAGATATAATTGGGCCTGCTAAAGCTTGAAGTGGGCCCAAACCAGTTGCAGCTAAACCAAAACCAAGGCCTGCAAATTGAGCACGTCGTTCAGTTGCTTGGCGTGTTCTGAATCTGATTTGACGTTGTTCTTGTCGAAATCCAGCAGTAGCATCACGTTGACGACGACGTTCTGCTATAGCGGTCTGATTTATTGTTTGTATTTCAAGTTGTCGTGCTTTGATATTACGCTCAATACCCCGAACAGCAGCGATATTAGCATCACGAGCAGTTTTAGCTCCTAGTAATTGAGCACGAGCTTTCAATCTTACACTATCTGTTTCAGTTTTATTACTTGCTTTTTTACGTAGAGTTTCTATTCTGGCTTTCTGGTCAGCGAGTTGCTGCGACCTTTTATCAAATTTTTCTACTTCTCTACGGAGTTCTGCTCGAGCTTTCCGTTCTTCATCAACAATCTGGCGAATACCTTTAACTTGTTTTGCCTGAGCTTTATCCTGCTTTTGAGCAGCCCTCTCCAAATCGTCCTCAAGCTGACGGACGTTAGAGAAGAAATTTACTAGAACATCAAAACCCATCTCTCTACAATTCCTTACACTATGTTTTCTTCCTTAGTCTCGAAGTATTCCTTCAATCTTCAATTTCAAACGCTTACGCTGCAAACCACAGCCTCTCTAAAATCAACAAAACTCAAGAGATACGCCGCTCTAAAATCAACAAAACTCATGATACGCGACGACCTCCGAGTCTTATTTCGTAAGAACGCTTGACACTTTTCCAATTACTTGGCGTAATCTGAGCCGCGAAACGTTTTGTATCTTTTAGCACCCTGACAAAAATACTACGTATGAGTTCTGCCCTTATAATCTCATCTTTACGACGAGACACTGCTCCTGGTGATTGACCGAAAAATCGTTCACGCATCCTGGTAACAAAAAACGAAAACACCCTGGCTGAAATATCATGAGGAGCAGACCCAGGATGAGCTACAACTTTGACTGGATGTTCTAGGGGTCTCGGATTAGTTTCATCACTAGCCAGAGCACTACCAGACGCTGCAACAATAATATGGGGTTTGGTGCCGCGGTCAAGAAATGGAAATAGAGGAATTGAGCCACCAGCACGAGCAACAGTGGCAGAATTGATGATATCCCCTTTTAAATTGCGGAGCCTTTTTACCTCCGCTACTTGTGCTCTTAAATCCGATATTAGACGACGTCTATCAATATTAACACCAAATACAACGGGCGGCATGTCTAGCTACTCAAGTGGTCTAGATATTCCTCATCCGTGATGGTCTTATCAGCAATCTTACGCGAAACCTCCGCTCTGCTCAACTTTTTACGACGCTTTACGTCAGTGGTATCACTGGTTTTGAGGCGCTTGCCAAATCTTTGCTGGGTGTGGTCTGTTCGCTCTGTTCGTTCTCTTCCAGACTTGTCGAGCTTGGGTGTCCAGTTGAGGATATACTCTCCATAAACGGCCCAGAGCGCTTGACCTCTATTCCTAGTATCTTCGTAAGTTGGGCCGAGAAGCTTCCTACACGCTGTTTCCATAGCTGCTTCAGTGTAGGCAAATCGAGGTTCGCTATCCCTAGAGAACCCGCCAGTTTTACGAATCTCTCGGCCAATGATTCCCCCAATCTATCCAGCAACTTATGGAGGTCTGCCTGTCGTGTGATTATGGAGAACATCTGGTCACGACTGGTTGCATTCTTCTCAACCCATTCAAGCGTGATGTTCTTATCTTGCGAGATTAGGATAACATGCACACAACGCTCCATATAGTCATCCATCGCTGTTTCTGAACTAACTACCGACTCTATGAAGCTAGGTGTCACATCACTGTAAAACTTCTGTGATATGATGCCCATTAGAGTCTCGAACGGCTTGTATGACGTTGCCAACATTGGCATGGCGTGCTTACGGAACTGTTTTTCAAATTTCCATGGGAGCGGCACCATTTTCCACGTTCTTGGAGATTTATCAGGATTCTCACCAAAGACAAATGTACTGTGGTTTAAATCCGATTCAAGAACACTCGACAATTCTTCCTCAGACAAAGGTTTAACTGGTTCTTGACCATTGGCTTTATCAGCCATAATACACCACCTTTACTATTTCATCTGCAAATGCATATAATTTTCAAAGCGACTAGTCTCTACAACATGAGGACAATAACCATACCAACTAATAGAATTATGGCAGTTTGAACAAAGTAGTCTATATTTATCACGTGGAAAATTCTGATTTCTAATATCACGATAAACAGCATAAGAACGTTTTAATCTTTCTCTATGCGCTGCACCATCACCATTAATGTGGTCAACTGTAAGAAACTCCTTACAAGATTCACCACAGCAAACACATTTACCACCTAGACCTTTAATAACTTCAACTTTCACTTTACTTTCACAAACCGCTTGAATAACACAGCGACATTGTTTGCACACACGATTATAGTATCTTTCAGTGTTACACTTAATCGTCGAACTAAAACAATCAGCATTTTTCCATAAATCACATCTACGGCACCGCTGTGACACACGCACAATTTCTAAAATTTTGGAGATATTCCCAACTATCACTTTGATAACACCATTCCTTCGACAGAGTGCGAAGGCGAAGATTTGACTACATTCAACTACTAGAACATGAATAGACGAATGTCTCGCGACAGCGCAGCGGGGTCAGCACCATCAGTAAACTTCAAAAACCGAACAGTCACTTCAATAGTCTGGAATCGGTCGGTGTCCACAATTCTGAAAGACATATTGCTCTTTGGATTGTAATGATGAAATTCGGTATCGGTAACAGGACTCTGACCAATAAATAAAACTGCATTTTGAAGCAACGGACGACCGCCAATAAAGATTGAGGTACCACCAGCCACAGCCACTTCCGCATCACCAGTAAGAGCAGCCCATGCAGCAGGTTCATATTCAACCATTACGAATCTACCAGTCATGTCACCATCTTTTCTGGCGACTTGGTCACGTAGAACTTCAAACAATCCAGTGACAACATCAATAATGTCTGGCTCGGCCTTTTCAATGGTGACCTGTGACTGATGAATAGAACCT
>DRHY01000232.1 GCA_011052985.1 Methylophaga thalassica | reverse complement strand
GGTTTTGATAATGATTTCCCTGCAAACACATCATAAAAAAGGCCGTGCCACTGACCTCTTAAGCCAATCACAGCGCCAGCTAAAGTCTGTCCCAATAAATACTTCGCCGATTGACCACTGACATGACCAAAATCTATTCCCGTATAAATTTGTTGTTGATTTTGCAAAGGGAAACTAATCGTATTGCGGCTAAGCCAACCGTGCTCGGCAGATAAAGACTGTTCACCATCAAATCCCCTGACAGTATATCGCCCACCAATCGAAAATCTGTCCTGTGGAACCAACGGTGTTTTATTCCACTGCGCCCGCCACTCTGACTGCAACTGAATCTGATAGTCAGTGAACTGAACGGGCGTGAACCAATTAAAATAAGCATTAAAAATTTTTGGTCTGGAAGTGCCTTCACCAATGGCTTCCTCTGGTGCAGCAATGGCATCAAATGCACCTGTTCCCCGCTGATATGAAACACCCGCATCTATGGTTGCTGTGCCGATATAACGACGGTAATCAACACCGGCAATCCAGCCAGCACTTTTTCTGCGTTGAACCTCAATTTCGGTATCATCAATAAAGTTATGTGAACGTCGATGATAGCCAGTCAATGAAGTGGTTAATTTCGAAAACTGATCGCGATATAAAACCCGACTCATGGCAAGTTCTTGCCTTTCACTCTTGCCCTGATAAACATAGGTCTGGTTGAGTCCGGCAACACGCTGATCATACTCGTATTTACTATTTGTAAATGAGAATAACCAATAGCCGAAAGGAACAGAAATGTGGGCAGTTTGTCCTTGACTTCCCCCCACATTATCCTTACCGCCAAAATCTTTGTTTTTGCTCATATAAATAAGGTCATTAAGTCCTAGAATATTATCCAAGGACAATGTAGCCGAACCTTGATAACTACCTGTCGATTCATAACCACTATCATCAAATGCCAGTGTCAACCTGAAAGGCTTGGATTGTTGGTAATGCAATAAAAGCAGGCTATCACCCGGCTGACTGTTTTCCGTATCATCGGGTTTTATATCAATATTGGTATCCACAGTAGGAATACGCTTCATATTTTCCATCGCTTGCTCGAGATCTCTCACTTTGAGCATATCCCCTTCACCACTTGGTAAAGCTGACCATATTGTTAACCTGGACACCGAATTATCAGGATCAACATGACTAATTCGCCCGGGTATCAGGCTATACCGTAACTCCCCAGAGTTTAGATCTTGGGGCTCTATCAATACACGAGTCGTAATAAAGCCTTTCTTTATGATGCTGTTTTGAAGCTCAGACTGAAGCTGATTTATAGCATTAATACCAAGACATTTGCCAAGTAAGTTAGGGTGCTGATGAAGCGTTTCTGAAATAGCGAACTGAAATCTAGATGATTCATCACCCTCTAATGAAATGTGCTCAATGACAAAACATGGCTTTTCGTCAAACGAGATGATATTGCTAGATGTTGGCTTGTCACTTTCTAATCTGACATCAGGTTCAATCTCTTGTTGTTTGCGAAGAGCATCTAATTGCTCTTGTTGACGCTGATCTCTGATAGCATCAATTTCAGGGAGTGTTTGAGAAACAACGGGTAGACTCAAAAAACTCAAACATAGAGAAAAGTAGCATATAGCTATATGTCGTGAACATTTTGATAATGACATCGCGATTAAACGCGATAAATAGCTAGGTGAAAATAATAAAAAAGTTGATTCATGCAGGCAGTCCTCCGTGACTTTTATCAATTCTGTTTTTACCGTGCTATCCATGCACAATGATACAAATTTAATAAAATCGAGAGCTGTTTACTACATCTATCGATGAATAATATTGCAGTTTTGTGACATTCCTCACAAGGAAGGCTGCATCCAGTGACTATAAATATTTCCCCACATCCACTTCATCAATATGATCATCTGCTACCATTTTGGCCATGATATTAATCGCTTCACTCCCCTTTTTGGCTTTCTGATGGGACTGACTGAGATGCTGTCTCACTTGCTAAAGTCTTTATGCGCCGATATGATACGTACATAATTTTGTACATGTACAGGCATTAAAAAATGGAAAGCATCAGCTATACCGCCGCTCGGAGCAACCTTGCCAAAACCATGGAGCAGGTATGTAACGATCATGCCCCAGTTGCCATTACCCGCAAAGGTGAAGGCGCTGTAGTCATGATTTCTATGGATGACTACCAAGCTCTGGAAGAAACTGCATATTTATTACGAAGCCCAAAAAATACAAGGCGTTTGATTGAATCTATTGCCGAACTTGAGGAAGGAAAAGGTGAAGCTAAGGAATTGATTGAGTGAAATTAATTTTTGCTGAGAAGGCATGGGAAGATTACCTATACTGGCAAAAAACGGATAAGCAAATGCTTAAACGCATTAACTCACTTATCAAGCATATTCAGAGAGAGCCATTTGAAGGGGTTGGTAAACCTGAACCTTTGAAACACGCCCTTTCTGGATATTGGTCTCGGCGAATAAATGACGAGCACCGGATAGTTTATAAAATTCATCAAGATTCCATTCTTATTGCACAACTTCGATATCACTATTGAGCTAAGTACATAACGCTTTGCCAAGGGGAAAATGCGAACGTTGTTGGGTGAAGCCCAGTGAGTATTTGTCCCAGCGGCGCTTTATGCTGCGAACTCAGGCAACTTATTATGTTTCATTTTGATTCAGATACTCTAAAGAAAAACCAATACACCGCTAAGCCAATCACAGAATACACAGCGATATTTGTAACGACAGACGTACTCCAAATGTACAGTACTTGTGATAATGGACTTTCTTTTTCACCTAGTGCCATTAGGAAAATTGAGCTCGGCCAAAACAATAGAGTCACATTTACTAAGAATGTGGGCATTTGTATCCCGGTGACACCAAAAAATAAAACCAAAAGAGGAAAGCCAAGGGAAGCTAATATCCATTTCGTTAAATATCTAAGCATGGCTCCCTCATGAAACCTAACAGTGTGTTTTATGAAGCCATTGGCTTAATAACAAATATTAAAGAAGCCGTTTCATAATTCGGGTTTAATTTTTCAAGAATTTGTGTTTACGATTATTTTTTTGAAAAATAGAGCCATAAATTTGAACTAGCTTGGAAAAATAGGGCCAAATTCTTATTATCTTGCAATTTACTATGTTTCAGGGAATGGGCAATTATCATCCAAAACATCCATTCCTATGATCGGTTGAGCCCTTTTGTTAAGTAAGTGTTCTAGTCCCAATACGATTAGCACCTAGTTATTTTTAGATAAAATATTTCATAGTTTTTGTTGCTAAGCAACATCCAAAAAATTTCGGCAATAAAGATATCCAAACGTTTTTAATCGTTAGTTAATAGATAAGACATTTATTGATGCAGAATTTTCAAGGGCAACACGCCACTTGTTCCAGCTACCGATGATTACAAAAACTCTCAGGTCTTTCCTTATAATTTCAGAGACCAAAAATGGTTTATACAAGGTAAAACGATGAGCTTACTCATGGGCTATTTTGGCCATGGTTAAACATGTTTCACACCGTTTTTAACAGTATTCAGCCAGTGTTAAGCTGACACTGCTCAACATAGCAGATAAGTCTCTAATTTACAGTGCTCATCGCATAACAAAGTTACGTTACTATATCGCTGGCTCGACACTCCCACTGTGTTCTTTGCATAAATGAAAAAACGACATTCAAGGACTTTATATGAAATGGGCTAAGCTGATTATTCTCTGCCTTAGTATTCTGGGTATTCTCGCTGGCCTAACATTGTGGTGGGAGCATCAGCATAACTACCCCTCCACAGACGACGCCTATGTAGAAGCCAATATTCTCACCGTGTCACCACAAGAGTCTGGTCGAGTCACCTTGGTAAATGTCGCCGAAAATGACTATGTGACGGCAGGTCAATTGCTATTGCAAATCGATGATAGTGATCTACAAAGCGCTGTTGATGAAGCGACTTCAGAGCTAGAAAAAACCATTCAAAAACACATGATGGCTGGTTCAGATGTGAGCCAAGCCATCGCTAACCTCAATGCCGTTCAGGCTACGCTGCGTGATGCTGAGCTTGAATACGAGCGGCAGCAGGCCCTCTATGACCGTCGCATCATTTCAAAATCGATTCTAGATAAAACAGAAGCCAATCTGGATAAGGTAAAAGCTGAAAGAGATAGTGCACGAGCGGCATTAAACACGGCGCAGACTCAATTAGGTGGTGCGACAGACCATGATCCTGCTGTCCGTGCTGCTAGAGCGAGTCTTAAGCGTGCCCAGATTGCCCTTAGTTATGCCATGGTCTATGCGCCTGTCGATGGTTGGGTGGCTAACCTCACTTTGCGACCTGGCGATGTTGTTTCAGAAGGTCAGTCATTATTTTCTATTGTTGAGAAAAAAGACTGGTGGGTCACTGCCAACTTCAAAGAAACTGATCTTTCAAGAATTAAACCGGGTCAGCCTGCTAGCATTACCTTGGATATGTATCCGGATCTGGATCTGACAGGTACCGTCGCTAGTATTGGCATGGGGTCGGGTGCAATTTTTTCGTTGATTCCCCCAGAAAATGCTACGGGAAACTGGGTACACGTTACCCAACGCTTCCCCGTTAGAATTCATTTAGATTATCAACCGACAGTCGAACAGGAGCAGCGCTTACGAGCCGGTGCAAGTGTCACCGCCACCGTTGATACAACACAGTCAGACACCAATATAAATGACTGATAGTAAACAACAGCCCACCCAGTGGCTGATTGTCATTGCCGTGGTATTAACCGCTGTTTTGGAAGTACTGGACACAACAATTGTGAATGTCGCTTTGCCACATATTCAGGCGACATTTGGTATCACCAGCGATCAAACTGTTTGGATAGTCACTAGTTATATTGTCGCCTCTATTGCGGTGATGCCATTAACCGGCTTGTTATCACGTAAGTTTGGCCGTCGAAAACTCATCATCACAGCCATCAGTGGTTTTGCCCTTTTTTCTGCCCTCGCTGGTATGGCACAAAACTTTGAAATGTTGGTATTTTTTCGGCTTGGACAAGGTTTTTTTGGTGCCTTTCTTATTCCATTATCCCAAGCCATCTTGTTCACCACATTTCCTCGAGAAAAACGTGGGCAAGCGATGGCCATTTTTGGTTTAGGCGTGGTTGTGGCGCCCGTGCTCGGCCCTACTTTAGGCGCTATTTTAACTGAACACTTTTCATGGCGAGCGGTGTTTTATGTGAATATGCCATTAGCATTTATCGCCCTGCTTATGGTGGCCGGAGAACTCAAAAAAGAAGAGGTTCACGATGTCGAAATAGATTGGGGTGGTTTAGTTCTAATGGTCCTTGCCATTGGTGCATTGCAAATGACCTTGGATTTAGGTGAAAGTCGCGATTGGTTTGACTCACACGTGATTCAAATCACGGCACTCACCTCAGCGATAGCCGGTATTATTTTTTTTACACGGGGTGTGGGTAGGCAGGTCAATATTATTGATTTTTCACTGCTGAAAGATCGTAGTTTCGCTGCTGGGAATATTGCTATTGTTGGTTTCAGCGTGGCTATGTTTGGTGCCATAGCGATTTTGCCTTTATTTGTTCAAGGCTTTTTAGACTATCCTGTTTTAGAGTCCGGCAAATTATTTATTCCCCGCGGAATTGCCGCCGGTTTATCAATGGTGATAACGGGTGCTGTACTGGTCAATCATTTTGATCAACGCGTTTTATTAGCTATTGGGTTGGTACTTACGGGCGCGGGCAACATTATGTTGGCGATGTTGAATCTGGAAGCAAATTTCTGGCAACTAGCCTGGCCAGGCATCATCTCCGGTTTAGGCATGGGACTGTTTTTTGTACCGATGTCGACATTAGCGTTTCAAAATATTTCATCCAACAAACAAGATGAAGCATCTGGCATCTACAGTGTGATGCGCTCGCTGGGCTCATCTATTGGGATTGCTATCATTGGCTGGCAGTTAGCGAGACGAATCAATGTGCATTACGCCATTTTGTCAGAACAAATTAATCCGTTTAATCCAGCTATCACCAGCTATCTTGCCCCTCTTCATATGTCACCTTTCACTTCAGAAGGTGCAAAAGTCTTGGCAAATGAAGTGCTACGTCAGGCCACTATGCTGGCATTTCAGGATGCGTTTTTACTCTCTGGTATTGCAGCTTTTGTCATGCTGCCGATCATTTTACTGATCGAAAAACCCAATCAAGCAAAAGTAAAACCGACCGCTGCCGTCCATTAACAGCGGTTAGGTCATTATTACGACTTCAATTTAGACAACTGCTCATTCAGTGCCAAAGCAACATCGTGTAAGTCATGGCTGATCTTATTGACCATATCCGACTGGTTGCTGAGTTCACTAGCTGCATCACCGATACCAGCGATATTACGGTTGATTTCTTTACTCACTTGGCTTTGTTCTTCGGCCGCTGTAGCCACCATGGTTGTGTTGTTGGCAATCGCCATAATACGATTGGCCACATCGACCAGTTGCTCGTAACTTTCTGTCGTTTCTACTGAGGCTTTACTCACACGATCTCTGTCCACGTCAATTTGATCAACGGTTGTTTTAACGTCTTGCTGAAGTGCTTCAATCAGTCCATTAATTTCAGCTGTGGATTCTTGTGTTCGTGCAGCCAGCTTACGTACTTCATCAGCCACAACAGCGAAGCCACGACCTTGCTCACCCGCAGGAGCAGCTTCAATAGCGGCATTAAGTGCCAATAAATTTGTTTGTTCCGCGATACCGCCGATTGTTTCTAAAATGCTATTAATATCATCACTTCGGGCCGATACCTTGTAGATACGCTCGCTGACTGTTTCCATATCTTTCGCAACGGTTTGTATCTCACGCACATTTCGTTCAAAGTTTGTCTGCGTTTGTTTCAAGAAAGTATGTGCTGCATCGGCTTCTTGAGCACTGCTATTGGCAAGCTGTGTTACCTCATTACTGGCCGTCGACATTTCCTCCATCGCGGTGGCCACACTGTCAGTTTCTTTACGCTGCTGCTCTATAGACAACGCGGCCGCTTGGGCATTTTCTTCTAGTAAGTCAGCATGATGCTGCATAGCAGTAGATTGCTGCTGCAGCTTTTTAATCATATCTCGTAACTTTTCAGTAAAGGC
>DRHY01000231.1 GCA_011052985.1 Methylophaga thalassica | reverse complement strand
GTGATATTAATAGACAGAAAGCAGATTCTGTTGCACAGCAGGTCACCTCTTACCTAAAACGAGGGAAACATGCACAAAAACTGCCGGTCGTTCAGCCATTATCTTCGCCACAAACAATAGTGACGCCATTTCCATCATCTCAAACTAGTATCTTGATGGGGCAGATAGGTATGAGTCGAAAAGATGCTGATTACTTCCCGCTTTATGTGGGGAATCATATTCTGGGCGGAGGGGGATTGGTCTCCTTACTAAATGATGAAATTCGTGAGAAACGAGGACTGAGCTACGGTGTTTCCAGTTACTTTAGTCCCATGCAACAGGCTGGTCCTTTCATATTAGGTTTGAAGACACGTAATGATCAAGCGCAACAAGCACTGGATATTTTGAAAACCACGCTGTCAGATTTCATTCGTGATGGGCCAACTGATGAGCAGTTAATAGCTGCCAAACAAAACATTACGGGTGGGTTTGCTCTGAGAGTTGATAGTAATAGCAAGATCGCCGGCTATCTCGCTATGATAGGCTTTTACAAACTGCCGCTAAATTACCTCGACAACTTTAATGACAAAGTTAATGCTGTAACTGTGGCTGATATAAAAGATGCTTTTCAGCGTCGTATACATCCAGACAAAATGTTAACGGTACTAGTTGGTGACGAAACACAGAAAAAAACAGAGTAATACCGAAGGCTCTATAAGAATCATTGGTGGCACCTTACGTGGCAGGAAAATTAGCTTTCCAAATATACAGGGACTGAGACCAACCGGTGATCGCATCAGAGAAACCCTGTTTAACTGGTTACAACCAGATATTGGCGATAGCCGTTGTTTGGATTTGTTTTCAGGTAGCGGCGCATTAGGATTTGAATCAGCCTCGCGTGGCGCTGCTGAAGTGGTAATGGTTGAGAGTGATAGCCACGCTTATATGCAATTAAAGCAGCAAGCTGAGCTATTAAAAACGTCAGTGTGTAAATTGCATCATCAAACGGCACAACAGTTCATTAGTTCAGCTCAAGGTCACTTTGATATCGTCTATATTGATCCACCGTTTTCTGCGCAACTTTGGGCATCTATTGCTGATTCACTCGTGTTGCAATCACTTCTTCACGCAGGGGCGAAAATTTACCTTGAACAGCCGAGGCAAATGGCGATAGATACGCTTCCTCCTAGTTGGTTTTTGTTGAAAGAAAAACAGGCCGGTGATGTAATATATTGCTTGTTTGAATATCAACCTGGAGCGAAATCATGAGCACGGTGGCAATCTACCCTGGCACATTTGATCCTGTCACCTACGGACATATTGACTTGATCAAGCGGGCAGCCCCCTTATTTGAAAAGATAATTGTTGCTGTTGCGATTAACCCGGGCAAACAACCTGTATTCACCTTGGAAGAGCGGGTTAACTTAATGAAGCAGACAACCGAAGGTATGGATAATATTGAAGTGTGTGGTTTCGAAGGTCTGCTGGTCAATGAAGCCCTGAAAATGGGGGCGAATGTGATCATTCGCGGATTGCGAGCTGTGTCTGACTTCGAATATGAACTACAATTAGCGACTATGAACCGTCGTATGCAGTCAGAAGTTGAAACATTATTTTTGACTCCTGCTGAGAATCTTAGTTTTGTCTCATCAACGCTGGTGAAAGAAATAGCGGTATTAGGTGGTGATGTATCTGAGTTTGTCGCACCCTGTGTGCAAGCTGCGTTAACAACAAAACTATTAAAAAAACACTAACGGCATTTTAAGAATTAAACTGATTTTTGGAGTCAAACATGTCTTTGTTTATCACTGACGAGTGCATTAACTGCGATGTATGTGAGCCTGAGTGCCCAAATGGTGCCATTTCACAAGGTGCTGAGATTTATGAGATTGCCCCTGATTTATGTACAGAATGTGTTGGTCACTTTGACACCCCACAATGTGTGGAAGTGTGTCCCGTGGACTGTATTCCAAAAGACCCTGATAACGAAGAGTCACACGACCAATTACATGCAAAATATGAATCATTGATGGCAGCAGGGGGGTAGTTTGCACCCGCGCTAGTTCATCATTAATAAAACAAAAGCAGCTTAGCGGCTGCTTTTTGTTTTTGAGTTAAATCATTTACAGATTACTTTGAGCAAATTTAGACCTGAGTTATGCTTAGCGACTTTAATGCTCCTGATTTTTAAAGAGAATCCATGCAAAACGAATACCGTCCCGATCAAGTAGAGTCTGCCGCCCAACAATTTTGGCAGGAAAATAATAGTTTTCACGTTGTTGAAGATGACAACAAAGAAAAATTCTATTGTCTGTCAATGTTCCCGTACCCAAGCGGTCAGCTACACATGGGGCATGTACGTAACTACACGATAGGTGATGTGATTTCTCGTTTTCAGCGTATGCAAGGCAAAAATGTTTTGCAACCGATGGGATGGGATGCCTTTGGTTTACCCGCTGAAAATGCGGCGATCAAAAATAAAGTGCCGCCAGCTGAATGGACCCATAAAAATATTGACTATATGCGTGGTCAACTACAGCGTTTAGGTCTGGCTTATGATTGGCAACGTGAATTAGCTACCTGCACACCGCAATACTATCGTTGGGAACAATGGTTATTCACACGCTTATATAAAAAAGGCCTTGTTTATAAAAAAACAGCGGCCGTAAATTGGTGTCCTCATGACCAGACTGTATTAGCTAATGAGCAGGTGATTGATGGTTGTTGCTGGCGGTGTGATACCAAAGTGGAACGTCGTGAAATTCCGCAGTGGTTTATGCGCATTACAGATTATGCTGATCAGCTATTGGCCGACTTGGATCAGCTAGATGGCTGGCCAGAGCAAGTCAAAACTATGCAAGCGAACTGGATCGGGCGCTCGGAGGGTGTGCAAATTGAATTTGCTGCTTCTGATTCTGATGATTCCAATCCATTAACCGTCTACACAACACGACCAGATACTTTGATGGGCGTGACGTATGTTGCGGTGGCGGCAGAACATCCTCTTGCTTTGCAAGCGGCCGAAAATAACGCTGAATTACAAGCATTTATTGATGAATGCAAAAAAATGGAAACGTCAGAAGCTGCTTTAGAAACGGCGGAGAAAAAAGGAGTTAATACAGGACTGACTGTAAAACACCCGATCACTGGTGATGATGTGCCTGTGTGGGCAGCTAATTTTGTTCTTATGGGGTATGGAACAGGGGCGGTGATGTCTGTTCCTGCACATGACCAGCGTGACTTTGAGTTCGCTCAGCACTACGGCTTGCCGATCAAACAGGTGATTTCACAAGCGAATGATGAAGCGATTAATCTGGAACAGGCTGCTTTCACTGAAAAAGGTCAGCTGATCAATTCGGGCCAGTTTGATGGCCTGACGAGTGGAGAAGCATTTGATGCTATCGCTCAGGTTTTAGTCGAACAAAAGAAAGGTGAGCGTCAAGTTAACTATCGTTTGAGAGACTGGGGTGTTTCTCGTCAGCGCTATTGGGGTACGCCTATTCCTATCATCAATTGTTATGATTGTGGTGCGGTAGCGGTGCCTGAAGAGGATTTACCGGTTACTTTACCTGAGAATGTGGTGGTAGATGGTTCTGGATCACCGATTAAATCGATGCCAGAGTTTTATCAATGTGTGTGCCCTGAATGTGGTAAACCAGCAAAGCGTGAGACGGATACCTTCGACACATTTTTTGAATCATCATGGTACTTCGCACGCTTTACGTGTCCGGATAATAACGAAGCGATGTTGGATAAGCGTGCCGATCATTGGCTACCGGTAGATCAATATATCGGCGGCATTGAGCATGCTGTATTGCATCTTCTTTATGCGCGTTTTTTCCATAAACTTATGCGGGATGAAGGTTTAATTTCAGGTGATGAGCCATTCAAAAATTTGTTAACGCAGGGCATGGTTCTCAAAGATGGCGCTAAAATGTCAAAATCGAAGGGGAATACAGTTGATCCTCAGGCGTTAATTGATGAGTATGGTGCTGACACGGCTCGCTTGTTCATGATGTTTGCGGCCCCACCTGAGATGTCATTAGAGTGGTCGGATAAAGGTGTGGATGGTGCTAACCGTTTCCTTAAACGTGTCTGGCGAGCAGTCATTGAACATGTAGAAAAAGGTACCGTTGAGAAATTCGATTTTTCTAATCTGGATGAAACCGAACAGACCATGCGTCGTCAAACGCATCAAACCTTGGGTAAAGTCACAGATGATATTGGAAGACGACATACCTTTAACACCGCAATTGCCGCCGTTATGGAGTTAATGAACAGTATCGCTAAATTTAATGCTGAAACGCCAGCATCGCGTGCTGTTTTGCAAGAAACACTCGAATTAGTCGTACAAATTTTGTCACCGATTACACCGCATATATGTCATCACTTATGGCAAACATTGGGACATGAAGAAGCCATCATTAATGTGCCTTGGCCAAATGTTGACGAAAATGCCTTGAAACAAGACAGCATTGAGTTAATGATTCAAGTTAACGGTAAATTGCGTGCTAAAGTTTCAGTGCCAGCAGAAGCTGAGCAATCTGTAATTGAGGCCGCCGCTTATGCTGATGAAAATGTTCAACGTTTCACAGAAGGTAAAGACGTTCGTAAGGTTATTTTGGTACCCGGAAGACTGCTAAATATTGTTGTAGCAGGTTAATAACAAGGATAAAACAATGAAGCAGAGTCTGATGAAGATAGTCTTAGCGTTATGTTTAGTGACGCTAACAGCATGCGGATTTCACTTACGTGGCGATGCGAGTGTGCCTGAGTCATTGAAAACGCTCTACATTCAGGGCGTAGATACAAGACAGACCGCATTTGGCTTACAACTCAAGCGGGCTCTTCAGCGAAATAATATTCATGTTCTAGAAACTTATCAAACTGGCGCAGCAGTATTGAGCGTATCTGAAAATGAATATGACCGTAATGTGCTGACAGTAGGATCGGATGCGAAGGTTACCGAGTATGAATTGGAGACTCGAGTCACATTTACAGTCAGTGGCCAAAATGGCGAACCGATGAGTGACCCCATCACTGTTCAAGCTAGACGTGACTATCAGTTTGATAGAAATCAATTGCTCGCCATGGATGAACAGGAGCGAATTATTCGTGATGATCTTAATAAACAAATGGTGCAAAGCGTCTTAAGACGATTGTCTGCACTAAAGTAACGATGCGACTGAGACCAGAACAGCTCGAATCAACGCTTGAGCATAGTGCTTACCCAGTTTATTTGGTGTTTGGTGATGAAGCTCTATTAGTCGAGGAAGCCGCGGATAGTATTAGACAGTCCAGTCGGCGAGCTGGGGCAAATGAGCGAGAAGTGTGGCATGTTGAAGGACGTTTTGATTGGTCCCAAATCAAATGGCAAGAACAAAGCTTATCGTTGTTCTCTAGTCAGCGATTAATTGAAATTAGGCTCCCTTCAGGGAGTCCTGGAAAAGAGGGGGGCGAGGCACTAAGGCGCTATGCTGCTAATCCACCCATTGATACCACGCTCATTATTATCAGCGGCAAAATTGATACCCGCTCACAAAAAGCTAAATGGTTCAGCGAGTTAGATAAGGTGGGTGTGACGATTCCTATTTGGCCGGTGGCACTTGAACAGCTGCCTCAGTGGATAACGCAACGTATGCAATCTAGGGGATTGCATACTAACAGACAGCTTTCCAGATTAATCGCTGAACGTGTTGAGGGTAATTTGTTTGCCGCCGCGCAAGATATTGAAAAATTGGCATTATTAAGCAGTGATGGCAAAGTAGATGAAAAACTAAT
>DRHY01000230.1 GCA_011052985.1 Methylophaga thalassica | reverse complement strand
GTTATCAACATTGATACTCACAGGTATTTTCAGTTGCTGATAAACCTTAGCTGCATTGGTTATTTGTTCAAGTGTCAGGCTTAATTTGTCTCTTATAGATAATGACTCAATAAAAGATTCAATATTATTTTGCCACATTTCGTGATTGATCCGACTCAGCATTTCAATACTGATGACTTTTGAGTCGACATTGACAATTTTCTGACCATGAAAGCAAATAGGAAGCGCTTCTTGCTCAATATGCATAATGTAATTCACTAACCATCATTCCTCTAAACTTGTGATGTATATATTTACACACCCCAATAACAAGACTTTCTACTTTATCAGTTGTGATTTCTGTTGTTGCTCTCGACGTCTTCCACAAATCGATAGTAAATAAATATTCAGAATAAGTGAGGGACTTTGCTGCAGCATATTACGGTTTTACCTACTTACTCTATAAATTCCAATGAATTAACTTTTAATATCAAACGATTTGCGCAGATTAATTCTTGACCGCGAATAAAGGCAGACGATATCACCACTATTGTATGTAGATAAGATTCACGCAATCCATACAATAAGACCATTATTTGTTATCCGTATGTTTTTATTGCATACAGTTGATTGAAGGAATAGCATTTCCCCCAACATTGTATGGAATAAAATTATGGCTATCTGGCAAGCAAGAATGGTTGAGACATCTCGAGTTAAGTACATCGGTATTGTCGAGGCGATCGAAGAAGATATTAAACGGCGTATATTAAAACCAGGCGATCGTCTACCCAGTCAGCGCCTTATCGCGAATGAGCTCATGGTAGATCTGACAACGGTAACTCGGGCTATCAATGAGGCAGCGAGACGTGGCCTTGTAGAGACACAACGTGGCAGTGGAAGTTTTATTGCACAAACGACTTTCAATCAATACAACTCACTGCAGCTGACACAGGGTAAAACGCTAGATTTAAGTATGAATAATCCACCGATCCCCGTCGGTATAAATATCGAGCAAAAAATTGCTGACAGTATCATCAAGTCTGGGAACGCATCTCACCAACCAAATCGTCATTTATTTTATCAGGAGACAGCAGGCCACCCAGATGACCGCGCAGCTGGTAGTGAGTGGTTATCTGAAAAGATCCCACAATTGGATCAAGATAAAGTACTGATATCAAGTGGGGCGCATAGTGCTTTATTTTCAATTTTGAATCATCTTCACCAGCAGGGAGCCACACATATAGCGGCACCAGAATTCTCTTATCCCGGTTTGCGTGCGATGGCTGACCAGTTGAGTTTAGTCTTGACCGGCATTGACATGGATGAAGATGGCATCAAACTAGACTGTCTGGAAAATAAATGTAGAGAGCAATCAATTGATGCGCTTTATTTGATTCCAAATATCGATAATCCTACAACGGCCACCTTGCCACTTGCTAGACGTCAAGCCATTGCTGACTTAGCTGAGAAATATAATTTTATCCTGATCGAGGATGATCCTTATTACCCGCTACTAGAACAGAAGATAACCTCACTATATTCACTTGCTCCAGAACGTTGTTGGCATATTGCGACTGTATCTAAATGTTTGAGCCCATCGATGCGGGTAGCGTATATCGTCGCTCCTGACCTCCAACATGCACTTCGCCTTACTGACGATCTTAGGATTAGTCATCTTATGGCGCCACCGCTGATGACAGCTGTTGTATCAGATTGGATTGATACAGGAATGATTGATTCTGTCTCCCAAGAAGTGAAAAAAGAAAATCAGAGAAGACAGAGGATCGCAAAAGATATCTTTGTTGATCACACACTGTTCAGTGATGACTCGGCATCACATATCTGGATGCCATTAAGAAAAGGTTTTCGAGCCTTAGATTTATCAGAACAAGCCAATTCACTGGGTATTTCCATTGTGCCATCAACGGCTTTTGTCATGTCGACAAGCCAAAGACAGGCCGTGAGAATCTCGCTTGGCGCTGAACCCGATATCAATACATTACATACCGGTTTATCCATGCTGGCTGACTTATTTCAGCCTGGAAAATTACGCTCGAAAAGCATTGTTTAATGCATGTAGATCGTATTTAGAAATAGGGATTTAGGAGTAGAGTTATGAGTAAATTGTCTGACATCACAGTAAAAGTAGAGGTCTATGACGCCTTATCTGAGTGGGAAGTCCATACAGGTGAAGGGGAGAACGTCGTTGCCAGAAGAATGAAAGGTAAATACCGAACCTTAAAAAACTTCGGTATGTCGATCTGGCTCATCTATTTTTTAGGTCCCTATATTAGATGGAATGGTCAGCAAGCGGTATTACTTGATATTCCTAACCAACAATTCCATTTATTTGGCATGACCCTGTTTCCACAAGATATTTGGGTTTTATCCCTTACATTATTATTTTTTGCCATATTGCTTGCAGCAGCCACAAGTATTGCTGGGCGCGTGTTCTGCGGTTACTTTTGTTTTCAAACCGTTTGGACCGATATGTTCACCTTCATTGAAGGCAAGCTAGAGGGGAATACACCACAGAAACAACACAAGTTTAACTCAGCGCCAT
>DRHY01000229.1 GCA_011052985.1 Methylophaga thalassica | reverse complement strand
TGGAAATAGTTTTATTGTTAATCGGCAATGGGAAGCGTTTAACTAGCTCACCTGTTTCTGCATTAAAAAAGCGGATATCACCATTTTTTTCAACAGCCAGCGCCACCGAGTTATATTCATTCAATGACAAATACGCAGGCTGCTCCCCCTCGCTGACATAGTCTGTAGTTTTTTCTAAACTCGCGCCTTGAAACAGAGGCATCACAACATAGAGCAAATAAAAGAAGATTAAAACGATAGCAAGAATGACTGAAATACCACCGATGGCGACGCCATGTTTAGCGAGTCGATCTTTGGTTTCTCGCCAAGCACGTCTGCGTTTCGCCACAGCAGAGTCTGCTGCGGGTAATACACTGTCATTAACGGTTTGTTCTTGCATAACGCAATTCCACTTAGAGTTTTATGGTGAGTTTACTTATTGATAAATAAATTTATGAGCAATTGACTTATCGATACCTTAACTACAAAAACGCCCCGCACTAAGCGGGGCGTTCTCAACGAGCATCTGCTGTAGTTTACTGCAGTTTTTCAAGTTCTTTTTCAACAACCGAGTTTGGTAGTGGGATATAACCATCTTTAACCACTACTTTTTGACCTACTTTTGACAAGATCATTTTAATGAATTCACGGTCGATTGGTGATAATGCTTTGTTAGGTGCTTTGTTGATATAAACATATAGATAACGAGATAACGGATATGAACCGTTTGCAGCATTATCTAATGTCGCTGGAATCATTTTGCTACCTTCTTTTTTAGCTAAAGCTAATGCTTTTACACCAGAAGTCTTGTAGCCGATACCTGAGTAACCGATACCATTCAGTGATTTTGTTACGCCTTGAACAACAGAAGCTGAACCCGGTTGTTCATTTACACTGTTTTTGTAATCACCTTTACATAAAGCGTGATCTTTAAAGTAACCATAGGTGCCTGATACAGAATTACGCCCGTATAGCTGAATATTACCCAGATTCTGACCTAATTGGTTCCAGCTAGTGATGTCCTCTGAATAACCACATTTACGTGTCGCTGAGAAAATGGCATCCACTTGTGGAATAGTCAGTCCATCAATAGGATTATCTTTATGAGCAAAGACGGCTAAAGCGTCAATCGCAACACGAATAGCTGTTGGTTTATAACCATATTTTGCTTCGAAAGCGGCTTCTTCTTTGTCTTTCATCTTACGGCTCATTGGGCCGAAATTTGATGTTCCTTCAGTCAACGCCGGTGGCGCTGTTGACGAACCTGCAGCTTGGATCTGGATGCTAACATTTGGATAATCACGTTTGAACTCTTCAGCCCACAAAGTCATTAAGTTAGCCAGTGTGTCAGAACCAACACTAGACAGACTGCCAGAGATACCACTCACTTTTTCATATGTTGGTAATGCAGCATCTACATCAGCAGCAAATGTCAGTGGCGAAAATGCCATGGTGACAGCAGCACCAAGCATAGCAAGGTTTTTCTTGAACATCGTGTTCAACTCCCAAATTAAAAGAAAAATTAGTACGTCGATAACTAACGTAAACGCTCAAGAAGTATGGAATAAATCTGTGACAAGCATATTAAACTAATGTGACAGTTCTGTTACATTCACTATTTTTATTATAGTTTTTAGAATGTTAGACAGGAATTTTTTCAATGGCAGCTGTCTCAGGAAAACAACAGCTAAATCGACTACCCTCGCCCAATTCGCTAGTGATAAGTAGTTTTGCACCATGTCGTTGTAATACATGTTTAACAATGGCCAACCCCAGGCCTGTACCACCCGCATCACTGCTACGTCCTTTATCAACGCGATAAAAACGTTCAGTGAGTCGTTCTATATGGTGAGCAGCGATCCCCTCACCTTGATCAGCCACTTCAATGCATACGCCATCCGCCGTGTGTTTCCAGCTAATCGTAATCTGGCACCCTGCAGGCGTATATTTGACCGCATTAAATACCAAGTTTGAGATAGCGCTGCGTACTTCACCTAAATCACAGACTAACCAATTATCTATTTCAATATTCAGCAATATTTGGTGATTATCGTAGTGCTCGAGCGTATATGCATCGTCAATAATGGACTGAAGTAACGCACGAACATCGGTTGGAATACGCCGTAATGATTTCTCACCGGTTTCCAATTGAGAGAGCACAAGTAGATCTTTAATCATCATGTGCATACGTTCGCTTTGTTGTCGCATCGCTGGCAGGGCCATTCGCCACTGTTCTGACTCTGTATCCTCAGCAAAGGCCTCCAGGTAACCACGTAATACCGTCAGAGGTGTTTTTAACTCGTGCGACACATTGGCCACAAAGTCACGACGCATACGCTGTAACTTAATGGTTTGGGTGATATCCCGAGCAATCAGTAAGCGACCAGCTCCCATGTAATTGACCAATTTAATCTCTAATTGTGTATCTTCATTCAGCGGTGACTTTACAATCGTTGTTCCACCAAATTGCTGATGATCTTCTAATAAATGTTGAAATGCTGGCTCGCGAATCAGGTTATTGATTCTGACATTACTATCTCTAGGCCATGTCACCCCAAGCAGCTCGCGTGCAGAATGATTAGCCCATTCCACTTCTGCAAATTCACCTAACACAACAATTCCATCAGGCAAGGCTGCCGTGGCAGATTGAAAACGTTTGAGATAGCCGGTTAATTTTTTCTTGCGGGTCGTGTTTTGCTGACGCATCTGCTCAACTAAGCGACACACATCATCAATAACACCTTCAGCACTTGGTGAACGACGTTTTTTAGGTTTTTGTAACCAACAACGTAGCTTGTACCAATTATTTTGCAGCCACAAAGCATAAGCTAAGGTAGCGATGAACATAAAGGTCATCATCTGCCCAAACAATAAGCCAGCAAAACCCGCCAGGCTTATTAAACAGAGTAAGCGCCAATTATCCCATTGCATGACAAGGTCAGTTTAGTCGACTGAAAAACGGTAGCCGACACCACGAACGGTTTGGATCATTTCATCATGACCTGTTGGCTCCAACGCTTTTCGTAGGCGTCTAATATGTACATCTACTGTCCGCTCTTCTATATAGACCATATCGCCCCAGACATAATCTAATAGCTGCGAACGACCATAAGCTCGCTCAGGGTTTTTCATAAAGAAATGTAAAAGACGGAATTCAGTTGGCCCAAGCTCAACCCTGACGTCATCGACAGTGACCCGGTGACTTTTGGTATCCAGAATCAAATTAGAAAACTGGAGCTTCTGAGCATCATCACTATCCGTTACCTGACAGCGACGTAACACTGCTTTGATGCGGGCAATTAACTCTGGTGGTGAGAACGGCTTATTGACGTAATCATCTGCCCCGACGGCCAGACCTTTCACCATATCTTCGCTCTCACCCTTGGCTGTGAGCATAATGACCGGAATATTAGCGAGAAACTCATTGGCACGAAGTCGGCGGATAAATTCGATGCCATCAATGCCAGGCAACATCCAGTCCAGCAAAATCATATCTGGTTGAGATTGCTTCAGTGACTCTAAGCCAGCCTCACCATCAGCAACTGACTCACAACTCAAGCTTGCTTGCTTAAGTGTAAAAGACAGCATATCTCTAATCGCAGCATCATCTTCAACAATCAATACACTTGTAGCCATAGTTCTTATCCAATCTAAATAATTACTCGACTATCCTACCGAGTAAATATGACAATTATGTAACAGCTGCCGTAATTTCAATCCTGACTATGTTTGCTGCGATGTAAGTAAACACTGACTCAAAATATTTAGCCAATAAAGCGCAAAATATGACTAATTTATGTCAAGAAATAGGAACAGTACTACTTTAGGTCATCAGCCCTTTTATCATGTAAAACAGTGAGGCCGATAACACGGCTGCCGCGGGGACAGTGATCAACCATGCCGTTAGAATCTTTTTGATTACATCGCGTTTCACATAGAGATTTTTCTTTTCTTTCTTCAGATGTTTCTTCGCTTTCTTGAGTGATTCTTTTTCACGATCAATTGAGCTATAAAGTTCTGTGATTCGCTGATATTGCTGAGCTGTTTTTGTTTTTTTATCCAACAGCATATTCAGTTCACTACGCAGAGCACTCAATAAGCGTTTTTCTTCTTGGATTTCATTTTTATCGTCTTCTATGTGTGACTGTAATCGATTGGATTTATCTAGCCACTCCCTCAGGAATCCAACACCAAACACACCGCCAATAGCGATGTGAGTCGAACTTACTGGTAACCCCAGCTGACTGGCAATAATCACCGTGATCGCCGCTGCCATAGCAATGGAAAACGCACGCATTTGATCCAACTCTGTGATTTCACCCCCTACCGTTCGGATTAGGCGCGGGCCGTATAAAGCCAGCCCCAAAGCAATACCCACAGCACCGACAGCCATCACCCAAAGTGGAATACCCGCTGTTGCATTGATACCACCTGTCATCACGGCATCGTAAATAGCGGCTAAAGGACCTATCGCATTTGCTACGTCGTTAGCACCATGAGCAAAACTTAGTAAGGCAGCAGCAAATATAAGTGGGATTGTGAATAGGACATTGACGCTGTCACGGTCATTCGATAGTGATGACATGCGTTTTCTTAATGACGATTTAAGCAGTAAATAAACAATCAAGGCAATAATCAACCCTGTTGTTGAAGCTTGTAAAAGCGTCGGTTTACTTGCCAATTCGAATACAGAAATGTGTTGGTTAACAAAACTCGAAATAGCTGGCCAAATATGCTTCATTCCTTTTAATACAAGGTAGGTCACAAATGCCCAAGCCATGATGGCAACGTAGACAGGTACCCATTTGACAGAGGCTGAAATTTTATCTTCTCTGAAAATAATCGTTTTTTTGATTGCTAACAAAAAGCTTGCTGCGATCACACCACCAATCACAGGTGAAATGACCCAAGACGAGGCAATAGCCCCCATAGTGCCCCAATCAACAATATCGAAACCAGCAGCAGCAATACCAGCCCCCATCACACCACCAACAATAGAGTGGGTTGTAGAAACTGGGGCGCGAGCAAATGTAGCCATATTCAGCCATAATGCGGCAGCCAATAGCGCTGACATCATTGCCCATATAAACGCATCGCTATCTTGGCCAAAGCCATTAATGTCGATGATGCCTTTCTTAATGGTGGAAACCACATCGCCACCAGCAATGATGGCACCGCCAGCCTCAAATATCATTGCAATGATAATTGCCCCGCCCATGGTCAAGGCTCGAGAGCCAACGGCTGGGCCTACATTATTAGCAACATCATTGGCACCAATATTCATCGCCATATAGGCGCCAAATACGGTGGCTATGGCTAAAAACAAACTATTTGGCACGCCGCCACTCGCCAGAAAGCTATAGCCAAGCACGCCCACCATGAAAAAGAGAGCGATACCTATGCGGGTTAATTCCGCGTGACTCTTCTTGTAGGCTTGTTTTTCAATTTGATGGAGATCTTTTATTTCCACAATAATTCCACTGATTACGACCTAAAGTGGCGTAATTATTACAGTATTGTGACAATAGGCATACCCCATAAAAGACGTCTGTAACTATCGGCTGTTATGATTGTCTACCCAACTATCGAATTCACTTGCTTTGTAGACAATGAAAAAACTTTTCTTTTTTGTTTTGTTACTGACTGTATTCAGCGCACATGCGCGAACAGGCTTCTTAGAAGGTCTAGGAATAGGTAACGCTGAAGAGCCTCCCTTAGTGGAAGAAGCCTTTCAGTTATCGGTGCAGCTTAATGATGACAATAGCCTGCTGGCACATTGGAAAGTACTGGAAGGTAATTATCTCTACAAAGATAAATTTCAATTTGAAATCCTTGATAATGACGCTGTTCGTCTGAGGAAGATCAACTTACCTGACGGTGAAAACAAACGTGATGAGACCTTCGGTTTAGTTCAGGTTTATCACGAAGATGTCTCTACCATTATTCCAATAGAACGACCTGATGACGCTACGTCATTTACACTCAAAGTGACATTTCAAGGATGCTCTGACACATTTGGTATTTGTTACCCACCGACATCAGAAACTTTCCCAATCCGTTTGGCTACCATCGAACAAACAGCATTCATTGCACCAACAACTACTACGCCAGAAGCAATCACTTTGAGTGAGCAAGATAGAATCACTCAGAAGCTTGAGCAAGGCAGCCTGTGGCAAGTGTTAATTGGCTTTCTGGGTTTAGGGTTACTGCTAGCATTCACCCCTTGTGTCTTCCCCATGATTCCGATTTTATCCAGCATCATCATTGGCGAAGGCGACCATATCACGACAAAACGTGCTTTTTTTCTGTCACTGGTTTATGTACTGGCCATGTCTGTCACCTACACGGTCGCCGGGGTAATCACCGGTTTATTAGGAGAAAACTTACAAAGTCTTTTTCAAAATCCATGGATTATTGCCAGCTTTAGTGCCTTGTTTGTTGTGTTTGCGCTGTCAATGTTTGGCTTATTTGAATTGCAGCTTCCCCATAAACTTCAACACTCATTGCATCAACTTCATCAACGTCAACAAGGTGGCAAATTAGCCAGTGTTGCTGTGATGGGTCTGTTATCTGCACTGATTGTTGGTCCATGCTTAGCCCCCCCTCTAGCGGGCACACTGATATTCATTAGCCAACATGCCGATCCCTATCTAGGCGGTGCAGCACTGTTTGCGCTGAGTATCGGAATGGGCATTCCATTGCTTATTATCGGCACCTCGGCTGGCAAGCTTTTACCAAAAGCGGGAGGTTGGATGGTTACTATTAAATCCATTTTCGGTGTACTGCTATTAGGTCTTGCCATTTGGATGTTAGAACGAATTATTCCTGGTTGGGTCAGCTTGATTCTGTGGGGAGCCTTACTGATTATCAGTGCGATTTATATGGGTGCACTTAATCGCTTAGAAATCGATAGTTTGCCCACCACAAAACTATTAAAAGGTATTGGGCTTATTCTACTCATATACGGCACACTCCTGCTTATTGGCGGTGCCAGTGGCAGTGATAACCGCTGGCAACCATTAAAAGCTCTATCCATGTCTAAACAATCAATCGCTGAAGAAAGTCACTTAGCTTTCACGCAGATTCAAACGCTCACGGATCTAAAACGCGAACTCGCAAATACAAATAAACCAGTGATGCTCGATTTTTATGCTGACTGGTGCGTGGATTGCAAAATTATGGAAAAAACAACCTTCAGTGATCCAGCCGTCAGCAAGGCGATGGAAGGTTATAAGTTGCTACAACTCGATATGACCGATAATAATGAACAACATCAGGCACTGATGAAATCATTTAAAGTCTTTGGACCGCCAACCATGCTGTTTTTTGATGCCAATGGTCACGAGCTAAATGAGCAGCGTTTAGTCGGTCTTGTCAAAGTAGAAGCCTTCCTCGCACACCTTGATAAAATTGCGTCTTCAGCACAAATAAACAAAAAATTCTAAAACGTGTCTTTTCGGCGACAATAGCTACAAAATTCGGCTATTTATTTCATATAACTGGACATGAGCTATTTGCTGGTGCACAATTCCGCCTATTATTTCTGACCGGTATTCAAGGATCGTAATGGCAAATATTGTTGTGCTTAACGGACCCAATCTCAACTTACTAGGGACACGTGAGCCTGAACATTACGGTGCAGATACGCTTGATGATGTAAAAAAACGACTTACCAGCGTCGCAAATGATTCAGGTGTCGCGTTAAGCTTTTATCAATTTAATGCTGAACATCAACTTATTGAGCAAATTCACGCATCTCGCTCAAACACCGATTTCATTATTATCAATCCAGCTGCATTTACACATACCAGTGTTGCTCTTCGCGATGCGCTTTCAGCCGTAGAAATTCCCTTTATCGAAGTGCATATTTCAAATGTATTTGCACGCGAAACTTTCCGCCATCACTCATACCTTTCGGATATAGCCAAAGGGGTGATATGCGGACTTGGTACACATGGTTATGAACTCGCTTTGTTATCAGCTATGAAACAACTCAACCCATAACGTTAATTATTAATATAAGGTTATTGCATGGATATTCGTAAAATTAAAAAACTGATTGACTTGATCCAAGAGTCAGACGTCTCAGAAATTGAAATTTCAGAAGGTGAAGAATCAGTACGTATCAGCCGAAATCAAGCCCAGAATATTCAGTATTCAGCACCTGCTCCCACTCAGTATGCCGCCGCACCAGCAGCAGCTCCTGCTGCAGCCGCGCCAGTCGCAGAAAAAGCGAGTGATGCTAATGCATTACGCTCACCAATGGTAGGCACTTTTTATCGTTCCTCATCGCCAGAAGCGGCGGCTTTCGTTGAGGTAGGACAAAGCGTTACTGCTGGAGACGTCATCTGCATCATCGAAGCCATGAAGATGTTCAATCAAATCGAAGCAGATCGTAGCGGTACGGTGAAAGCAATTTTGGTTGAAAATGGAGATCCAGTCGAATTTGATGAGCCGTTAATCATTATCGAATAACGCTATCGAAGCGCTCATTTCTAAGCATTTACTCCCTCTGAAATTGTGGACTGAAAAACCAATATGATTGATAAAATTGTCATCGCCAACCGAGGCGAAATTGCACTTCGAATTCTGCGTGCATGTATGGAATTGGGCATTAAAACTGTCGCGGTTCACTCAACAGCAGATAAAGATCTCAAACACGTATTACTTGCAGATGAAACGGTCTGTATCGGCCCAGCTCCGTCTACTGACAGCTACCTCAACATTCCAGCCCTTATCAGTGCAGCAGAAATTACCGATGCAACAGCGATTCATCCAGGCTACGGTTTTCTGTCAGAGAATGCTGACTTCGCTGAACGTGTAGAAGAAAGTGGCTTTATTTTCATCGGTCCGCGTGCAGAAACCATTCGCCTTATGGGTGATAAAGTCTCCGCCATTGCGGCAATGAAAGCCGCGGGTGTGCCATGTGTACCTGGTTCTGATGGCCCACTGGGTGATGATGATCAAACAAACCTTAAATTAGGTCGTGAAATTGGTTACCCAATCATTATCAAAGCCGCAGGCGGCGGCGGTGGTCGTGGTATGCGTGAAGTCCATAGTGAAGCACACTTACTTAATGCGATTGCACTAACACGAAGTGAAGCAAAAGCGGCATTTGGTAATGGAACGGTTTACATGGAAAAATTCCTTGAAAACCCTCGTCATATTGAATTCCAAGTGCTCGCGGATCAACATGGTAATGCCATCCATTTAGGCGAGCGTGATTGTTCAATGCAGCGTCGTCACCAAAAAGTAGTAGAAGAAGCACCTGCGCCGGGCATTACTAGTGAAATGCGTGAGCGAATGGGTAAAATTTGTGCCGATGCCTGTGTGCGTATTGGCTATCGTGGTGCGGGTACATTTGAGTTCTTATACCAAGACGGTGAGTTCTATTTCATCGAAATGAACACACGTATTCAGGTCGAACATCCTGTCACCGAACGTGTAACTGATACGGACTTAGTTGTACAACAGATTCGCATTGCCTCTGGTGAGCCTCTGACACTGAAACAAGAAGACATTGTCATGCGCGGCCATGCTATTGAATGCCGTATTAATGCAGAAGACTCAGCGACGTTTATGCCGAGCCCTGGGCAAATTACGCATTACCATGCACCGGGTGGTGCAGGTATTCGTATGGACTCGCACATTTATAGTGGTTACCGCGTGCCGCCAAACTATGATTCTTTAATCGGCAAACTGATTGCTTACGGTCAAACTCGCGAAATTGCTATTGCTCGCATGCAAACAGCCCTGAAAGAAATTGGTATTGAAGGTATCAAGAGCAATGTTGAGTTACAGCGTGACATTATGTCTGATACCCATTTCCAAAAAGGTGGTACCAATATCCACTACCTAGAAAAGAAACTGGGTCTATAACAGCTCATGGCTTGGATTCAATTCATTTGTAACACCACATCGGATAAAGCAGATACTTTATCCGATGCGTTTTCAGAATGTGGTGCTGCCGCCATCACTTTCGAAGACCCAGCCGATCAACCCATTTACGAGCCTGATCTTGGAACAACACCTTTATGGACAGAAACACGTCTAGTGGCTCTGTTTGATGCTGAAACTGATACCGATACCGTTATCAATCTTATGAAAACGATGGTGGATGAGATACCCGCGTATCGTATTGAGGCAGTTGAAGATAAAGATTGGGAACGCGAGTGGATGGATAACTTTCATCCCATCCAGTTTGGCGAACGTTTATGGATTTGTCCTAGTTGGCACACACCACCTGATAAGAATGCCATCAATATCATGCTCGATCCGGGGCTGGCCTTTGGTACAGGTACCCATCCAACAACGGCTTTATGCCTTAATTGGCTGGATCAGGCTGATATAAAAGACAAATATGTGATTGATTACGGTTGTGGTAGCGGTATTTTGGCCATTGCAGCTGCTTTATTGGGTGCTAAAAAGGTAATTGGTGTAGACACCGACCCACAAGCACTAGAAGCTACCTTGGCTAATGCTGAACGTAACGGTGTCGAGGTCGAGGTGTTTCTTCCTGACGATTGCCCTATTGAGCCTTGTGATGTCTTGTTAGCGAATATCTTAGCTGGACCGTTACAAAGTTTGGTACCACGCTTTGCAACTCTGTCGAAACCGAATGCTGATATTGTGTTATCTGGCATTCTGCACACACAGGCCGAACAAGTATCTAACAGTTACCAACCTAGCTTTACCATGCAAGCTCCGGTATTGAAAGAAGACTGGATTAGATTAAATGGCGTTCGTCATGCTTAAAAAAACAATGAAAATTGGTCACTATACGTTACCAAATCAGTTGTTTTTAGCGCCCATGGCTGGCGTCACTGACCGTCCCTTTCGTCAGCTCTGCCG